>JBHJNR010000320.1:0-7407 GCA_050330615.1 Cyanophyceae cyanobacterium | reverse complement strand
GTCTGCAAGCAGTAGCGGTTAAGCGCGGCAAGTGGGCAGTAGAAGGAAATGCCAGAGGCACAAGTATTGAATGTTCTAGTTGTGGTAGACGAGTTGAGAAAACACTCAAGGATAGGGTTCACCACTGTTGTTGTGGGCTAGTGATTGACCGCGATTGGAACAGTGCAATCAACATCTTGAATCGTGTGAGTGGGACGCTTGGACTAGCGTTTCCTGGCTGTGGAGGGTCCTCGGTTTCGAGTCCTGTGAAGCAGCAATTCTCAGTTGTGAATCTGAGAAGCCCCCGCTACAGCGCAGCTTAGCAGTGGGAGTTGTCACTTCTTGTAGGACATCATCATCAATCGGCTCCAGTCTTTCCACCCGCAACCGATCCGGATTGGGATAGGTCTACGAGAGGTAGATTATTAGCTCATCAGTTGTAACAGCCTTCACCTCAGATCTCCCTCAAACAAGCTTTGCACCTCATCCTTGTAGAGAAAAGGGAGAGAAACTTGTATAAGATAATTATTGAACGAGCTCAGGCAAAAAAACGGATGAAACCCACAACGAAGGACTTAGAGTAATGAGCGAATGAAGCCTTCTAGGCGATCAAGTCCCTTGTCTAAAGTCTCTTGGCTGGCGGCATAGGAAAGGCGCACACAATCATCCTGCCCAAAGGCTGATCCAGGGATCCCGGCCACATGGTATTCCCTCAAGAGCTGCTGGCAAAAAGCCCCAGACTTCAGCCCCAGTTGACTGATATTGGGGAACACATAAAAAGCCCCCTGCGGACGAGCACAGGTGATCCCCGGCATAGCCTGCAACCGAGCCAGCACATAGTCGCGCCGAGACTGCATCACCAAGCGTTTGCTCTCCACCCACTCTGGCAGACTGGGATCCGTCAGGGCGGTCACGGCTCAGTATTGAGCAAAGGTGCAGACATTAGAGGTACTGTGGCTCTGCAAGCTGATGGCGGCTTTGATGATCTCCACAGCTCCGGCCAAATAGCCCAACCGCCACCCCGTCATGGCAAAAGCTTTGGCAAACCCGTTACTGGTCAGGGTACGGGCCAAGATCTCGGGAGATAGGGATCCAAAGCTGACTTGATCGAGGTCATCATAGAGCAGCTTTTCGTAGATCTCATCCGCCACCACATAGAGGTTAGGGTACTGGAGCACCACCTCCGCCAAGGCTTCCAGCTCAGCCCGACTATAGACAGCACCCGTAGGATTGCTGGGGGTATTGAGGATCAGTAGCTTTGAGCGCGGGGTGATGGCAGCCCGCAAATCTGCCGCCGTCAGTTTAAAGCCCTTGGTCTGCTGGGTAGGAACGATCACCGACTTGCCCCCCGCCAGCGTCACCATTTCGGGATAGCTAACCCAATAGGGGGCAGGGATGATCACCTCATCACCGGGGTCCAGCAGCACCATGGCCACATTAAAGAGAGTCTGCTTGCCACCATTAGAGATCATCACCTGCTCGGCAGCATAGTCCAGATGATTGTCATGGCGCAGCTTTTCAGAAACGGCCTGCCGCAACTGGGGCATCCCCGCCACCGGCCCATAGCGGGTTTTGCCATCGTTGAGGGCCTGAATGGCCGCTGCTCGGACGAGATCTGGCGTGTCAAAGTCTGGCTCGCCCGCACTCAAACTACAAACATCGATCCCTTCCGCTCGCATCATTGCGGCTTGGGCTGAAATGGCCAGAGTGGGGGATGGGGTTAGATGGGCAACGCGAGAAGCCAACACGCCGAGACTGCTCCAGAGGTAAGGTTCAATAGGCTAGCAGACTTAGGCGGTTTCTGATGTTTCTGGAGCATCCAAAAGACGAGTTCCATCCACCAAAACCAACTCATGCCCTTCTAGATCTGCCATCAGATCCCAAAACTCGCCATCCTGGGATCCCGGCAAAAAGCCCTGAATCTTGACCTGCAAGGGGGGGAAATGCTTGTCTCCTTGGGGCTGTCGCTGCACGGTGACCGTGATCACCCCTTTGCGAGAGTTGATATCGCCTCGGACATTAAAGCCCGCCTCAGCGCCATCCATGATAGGAGCAAAGTCCTCTTCGGGCTGCTCGGCCTCAGGATCTGTCACCTCCGACTCTGACTCAGATAGCGACAGGATGCGAATCACGCTCAGGCCCATCACATCATTGGGACGCGGCTGAGGATGAACATAAAACCAATGAGGCAGATCCTGCTCCACACAGCGGGTAAACTGCTTCAGCAGCTGAGCCCGTCCGGGGGTGGTGGGATACTCGTCCCCATCTGCGGTCACCAATGTTGCCTGCGAGATGCTGCCGGGGACGGGCTTGAGGGTGCCTTTGATCAAGCCAAGGGCGCGGTAGTGGAGGGGGTGGGCAGGCGGTGGAATCGGGATCATGTCGCTTAACGGGAACCAATTACGATTTGCAGGTCATCTGATCTAGGCTACACCGTCCTGAGGCTGACGAACGGAAGTTTGTCTTAACTTTTGGGGGGAGGCAATCCAGTTCTCATCTCTCGTTCTCGGGGTAGGGTGAGGATTGGATCCCATCCGCAACAGTGCCATTGACGATCTGATCTTTGCAAGGAGTTTCCCGATGTTGCAATCTGTCCCCGCAAGCCCGAGCCAGCTCCCCGTCCGTCATCATCTACTGGTTTGCACCACCTGTGGATCCCAGTGGGTCAATGGTCAGAGAGAAGGCATCAGTCGAGGGGAGATTCTGTTAGAAAAGCTGCAATCTCTACCCTGGGATCCCGATTGGATCCTCAAACCAGTGGAGTGTATGAGCGGCTGTAGCCATGCCTGTGTGGTGGGGTTCGCCGCTGCCCACAAGACCACTTATATCTTTGGGGATCTGGAGCCTGACCAAGCCGAGGTGATCCAATCCACCGCCCAGCTCTATCGCACGAAACAAGACGGGATCCTGCCCTGGGCAGAACGCCCGCTCAAAAAAGGCGTCATCGCCCGGATCCCTGGGCTGGAGTAGTGTGGATCTCCACCAAGAAGTGCTAGTAACGCCGTTGGGGCGGGTAAAACTGGTTGGGAGCAGCAAATTGCTCAGGGGGCACCCCCTCCAGAACACGGGTCATGAAGCGCTTCCAGGTGGGTGCCACCGCCACACCGCCAGCGGTACCGCGATACATGGGACTATTGTCGTCATTGCCGATCCACACCGCCGTCGAGAGCTGCGGCACATAGCCAATAAACCAGGCATCCCGAAAATCAGAAGTGGTACCCGTCTTGCCCGCCATCGGTCGGCCATCATCCAAAACCGCAGCGGTACCTGTGCCCGAGCGCACCGCCTGTTCTAGCAACTGGGTGGTGGTGGCGGTAGCCCACGGATCGAAGACCAGCTCAGGCTGCGGATTTGCCTGGTGCAGGATCTGACCATTGCGATCGATCACCTGCAAGAACAGTTCTGGTTCCACCTGATAGCCGCCATTGGCAAACACAGCAAAACTGGAGGCCATCTCCAGAGGGGTGATGCTGGCGGATCCCAAGGCTGTGGCCAGATTGGGATGCATATAGGCGGTGATGCCCGCTGCCTCGGCATTAGCGATCACATTGGTGATGCCCACATCGTTCGCCAGCTTGACGGTGGAGACGTTGCGAGACAAAGCCAAGGACTGAGCAAAACTGATAGGGCCGTAGAAGGTGTTGTCATAGTTGCGGGGGCTGTAGGGTGTCGGAGAGTTGGGATAGGTGATGGGGGTATCTTGCAGTGTCGTCTGGGGAGAATAGCGACCTGACGCCAACCCTGTGTAATAGACAAAAGCCTTAAAGGTGGATCCCGTCTGCCGGAAAGCCTGGGTGGCCCGGTTGAACTGACCCCGGTTGGCATTGACCCCGCCCACCAAAACCTTGATAAAGCCGGTACGGGGATCCACCGCCGCTATGGCCATCTGAGAGGCTCCACGCGCTGCCAAATCAGCCGCTGACTCGTTGACCACCTGCTGGCCGATCTGCTGCATCCGGGTATCGATGGTGGTCTGTACTCGTAAGCCACCCCGCAAGATGGCTTCTTCGCCATAGCGCTCCCGCAGCTCGGCCTCAATCACATCGGTGATCGAGGGGGCATTGGTGCGGAAGGAGGTAATCTCCCCCAAGGTCAGGGGCTCTTGAGCCGCAGCCTCGGCCTCCTCAGTCGTGATCCAGCCTAGATCCACCAAGCGATCTAAAACGATCCGCTGCCGTCGCTTGGCGGTCTGATAGTCTCGGAAGGGGCTGAAGCTCTCTGGGGCAGGTAGGATCCCGGCCAACATCGCCGCTTGAGCCAAGGTCAGATCTGCCGCCGTGGTGTTGAAATAGCTGCGGGAGGCGGTTTCGATGCCGTAGAGATTGTGTCCCCAGTAGACCTGGTTGAAGTACATCTCCAGGATCTCGTCTTTCTCGAAGACCTGCTCCACCCGTACCGCCAAGACCGCTTCCGCCATCTTGCGGCTCAAGGCCCGATCGGGTGTCAAAAACAGGTTCTTGACCAACTGCATGGTGATGGTGGAACCTCCCCCAGCGGATCCTAGTCCTCCCTCCAAACTGCCCATGACGGCGCGGGCCAAGCCAACGGGATTAATGCCCTGATGGGTATAGAAGTGGCTGTCTTCATTGGCTAAGAGGGCCAATTTCATGTGGGGAGAGACCTCCTCAAGCGGGATCACCTCTCGGTTAGCCTCACCATGCAGACTGGTGATCAGATCCCCCTGGACATCAAAAATGTGAGTGGTGGCGGTGGGGCTGTAGTTACGTAACTGATAGACATCCGGCAGACCACGAAAGCTGACCGCCAAGCCCACCAAACCAGCTGCCGTTGCGGTGGTGCCCAACAAAATGGATCCCATGACAAAATTGCTGACATGGGTGAGCAGAGAAAACGGTGCTGCAGCATGATCCTGCTGGCGACGCGACCGGGATCCTGAGGTGGAGTTGGGATCTGTGGCGTAGCTCTCATCGGGAGCAACCCTGTCTTGAGACCGCCCTCGGCGGTTACGGGAGTCATATCGGCTGTTTCGACCCGTGAGCACGCTCAACACCCCATGAATGATCGACTTAAAGATTGATTGACTTAAAGACTGACTGGAAGCAGCCAATGTTCTGACTGGCTTCTCAAAGGCTTCGCAGTTGTTGACTTTGTATCTGTTGACTTCTCAGCTGTTTGCCACCACCCAATCTATCTACACCATTACTCAGTTAGTTAATCAGTGGATAGTGATCAGCGAGAAGATTGCCATAGCTGGGGCTGGTGCCTTTTCCAGCTTGAAGCAAATTCAATTATAGGCGACTGGGCTAAGACTGACTGGGGCTTGTCCGTCAGGTTTTGCGCTCTGATCAGCCTATACTTCCAGCGGGATCCCTTTCCGATCTGCTGAGTTGATGGGCGAGAAGGCTTGAGCAGAGTCTGGATGCGAGGGACTAGTTTTTGCCGATAGAATAGCATGATTGGCCCCTTGTGCAGGATCCCCGCCCGTGGTTCAGTCTTTTGCCCGTCGGCTTCGCCAGCGTCTCCTCCAATCCCGAGGCTTAGATCATCGCTTGGCTGCTGCTATTGAGGAGCTGGTGGGGGTGTTGGATGCCAAACGGGTGGTCTATCGACCCGAAGAATTGCAGGTGTACGAGTGTGATGGGTTAGCCGCCTATCGGCAGGCTCCGGCGGTGGTGGTGCTGCCCCGCACAACGGAGGAGGTGACGGCCATTGTCAAGATCTGCCAAAGCCACAGGATCCCATTTGTGGCCCGAGGATCAGGCACGGGCCTATCAGGCGGATCCCTGCCCATCAAAGGCTGCGTGCTGATCACCACCACTCTAATGAAGCAGATCCTTCGGGTGGATCTAGAGAATCAAACCATCACCGTTCAGCCGGGGGTGATTAACACCTGGGTCACTCAGGCGGTGACCGGAGCAGGGTATTTTTATGCGCCGGATCCCTCTAGTCAGTCGGTCTGTACGGTCGGGGGCAATGTGGCCGAAAACTCTGGCGGGGTACATTGTCTCAAATATGGGGTGACGGTCAATCACGTGTTGGGGCTAACGGTGGTGTTGCCCAATGGTGAGGTGGTCAAGCTCGGGGGATCCACCCCTGAGGCTCCGGGCTACGACTTGGTGGGCTTGTTTGTGGGATCCGAGGGTACGTTGGGGCTAGCCACTGAGATCACTCTCAATCTGGTCAAGGCTCCTGAACTTGTCCAAGTGTTGCTGGCGGATTTTGAGCAGGTGGAACAGGCGGGATCCACCGTGTCGGCCATCATCGCTGCTGGGATCCTGCCAGCGGGCATGGAGATCATGGACAACTTCAGCATCAACGCGGTGGAAGATGTGGTGCAGACCTGCTGCTATCCCCGTGACGCTGGAGCAATTTTATTGATCGAGGTGGATGGATTATCAGCAGAGGTAGACCATAGCAGCCAGAAGATAAAGGCCATTTGTCTGGAGCAGGGTGCCCGCCAAGTTCAGTCCGCCACGGATGAGCAAGAGCGATTGCGGCTTTGGAAAGGGCGCAAGGCAGCATTTGCGGCTATGGGCAGACTCAGCCCCAACTACTACGTTCAAGATGGGGTGATCCCGCGCAGTCAATTGCCATCGGTCTTGCAACAGATTGAGATCCTGAGTCGTGAACATGGCTATCCGGTGGCCAATGTCTTTCATGCGGGGGATGGTAATCTGCACCCGCTGATTTTGTATAACGAGGCGGAACCGGGATCCCTGGAAAAAGTAGAGAAACTGGGGGGTGAGATCCTCAAGCTCTGCGTCAGCGTGGGGGGCAGCATTTCGGGTGAACATGGCATTGGGGCTGACAAACGCTGCTATATGCCCGAGATGTTTTCCCCCGTGGATCTAGAGAGCATGATCTGGGTTCGGGAGGCCTGGGATCCCTACTATCTGGCCAATCCAGGCAAAATCTTCCCCAGCCCGCGCACCTGTGGAGAAGCTGCTCACGCCCATCACTATGCTCAAGAATTAGGGATTGAGGCTTTTTAGGAAGTAGTGTGGTTGGCAACGTAGCAGGGAATACTTGCAATGAGAAAAGATTGTTTGCCACATTTGATCGACGCTGGAAATGTCAGTTCACCGTTAAACCGCATCAACTTCACAGATAAAAGTATCGCTGAGTCTTTTCTTCAGGGCATCATTCATGCCTCGCCAATGATTCTGCCGATCAGCAAGTTAGATTTAAGGTATTCTCCTCCCGTTTCATTGGGCCGTGAAATCTCAAATATTGACAATCTCTTAATCTCCCCATTGGGAAAGATAACGATTGTTGAGACTAAACTTTGGAGAAATCCCGAGGCAACTCGTGAAGTGATAGCCCAAGCGCTTGAGTATGCCAATAAGTTATGGGCCATTACCTATGAAGATCTTGAGGCGATGGCACGCAATGCATTATCACCAGCTCCCATCAAGAATAAGTCACTTTTTGAATTAGTTGCTGAAGCCTATCCAGATCTGATATTGG
>JBHJNR010000319.1:0-3230 GCA_050330615.1 Cyanophyceae cyanobacterium | reverse complement strand
GGATCGCGCCGCCGGGATACCCGAAAATGTGCTTTACCCCCTGGCGGACCAGGCAATCCACAAGTGCGTATCCACCAGTAGCCACGATGTTCCCTTCCTATCTTGCTTAGTGTCTGATTGTTGCCGATATCTAGCCGATATGTATCTGAGCTTGGCGAGTGCAATAGCCTGCCCCTCAGGGCGTGAGGATCCTGATGTCAGTATTAATCAATATCAACTACATCGATCAATATCAACCAATATCAAAGACAGGCGGGCAGCCATCCTAGAGAACACCCTCACTATGTTGCAACGAACACAGTCATGATTAGTCATTCAGTGTGGCACAGCCTTACAAGAATGAGTGAGGCGAACCCCAAAAAAGTCAGGGGATCCACATGTTGTGAACTTTTGTAAAAAATGCGATGAATTGCTTAAGATAGCTCTAAGTTACGTTGAGCTCCTTCATGACTCATTTTTTGCAGAAACCTAAGGCACTGTGGCAGCAACCCTTGATGATCGCCCCTTTTCTGTTGTGGGGATCCTCAATGGTGGTGATGCGAGATACGCTGGCGGAGACATCACCGCTGTTTATTGCTATCACTCGCCTGTTGCCCGCCGGAATCCTGTTGTTGGCGGTGCGCTACTGGCAGGGCCGACCTCAGCCGAAGGGCTTGCGCAATCGCCCCTGGAACCCTATGGGATGGCGGGGCTGGCTGTGGGTGGCATTGTTTGCTCTGGTGGATGGAGCCTGTTTTCAGGGCTTTTTGGCAGAAGGGCTGGGGGGCACTGGGGCCGGACTGGGATCCGTGCTAATCGATTCACAACCCCTGGCGGTAGCCCTGATGGCAGCGTGGTTTTATCAAGAACGATTGGGCTGGGTGGGCTGGCTCAGTCTGCTGGTGGGGTTGGCGGGCATCAGTGTAATCGGCTTGTCTCCCCTGATGGCGGGCGGCGCGGCTATGGGCATGGACCTGGATGGCACGGGCTGGATGCTCTTGGCTTCTCTCTCAATGGCGGTGGGGACAGTGATGGTGCGACAAGTGAGTCGCTATGCGGATCCGGTACTGGCCACCGGCTGGCACATGGTGATTGGCAGCTTGCCCCTGATCGGGATCCTCATGGTGCAAGGCGGGGATCCCTGGAGTCAGATCTCGCCAGAGCATTGGCTGGGATTGGCCTATACCTCGGTATTGGGCAGCGCTTTGGCCTATGGATTGTTTTTCTATTTTGCGGCGGTGGAAAACCTGACTGAGTTCAGTTCTCTTACCTTCTTAACCCCTGTCTTCGCCCTGATCTTTGGCGGGATGTTCTTGGGGGAATCCCTATCATTACCCCAGTGGTTGGGGGTGGGTATTACCCTGCTGAGCGTCTTTCTGATCAATAGCCGCTTTGACATCGAGCACAAAATCCGGACTGGGCTGGAGAACTGGGGCAAGGATCCCCAATTGGGGCCAACCCTAGAGCCAGAAATGGAGCCGATTGATCGGGGCTAACTCCTCCTTGATCAGAGCACTGACAAGATCAACCGTGGCTAGCAGATCCCCTCAGTCGTCCCCCGGACGGGAGCAATGGTTACGACGACTGAAACCAAGGGATAACTAGACCTCAAAATTTGCTACCTCATCGCCAACATGCCCTCTATTCAGTGTGCAATCATAGTGCAGTGTCTAGGTCGGAATTACGTCCCAGCCCCTTGCTATGACCTCAGAGGCATCAACCCCCACCCCCTATATCGTGCTCACGGCCAACGATGGATCCCTGCAACGGGTGGATCTGATTGGCCACACCTCTTGGACACTGGGGCGGGATCAAGACAACACCATCATCGTCTTGGACTCCAGCATTTCTCGCCACCACGCGATCTTGCAGTATTTAGATAGCAACAGCATTTATCTGATCGATCTGGGCAGCACCAACGGATCCTTTGTCAATCAACAGCGGGTCAATGTGCCCACACTACTGCACCATGGCGATCAGGTGACCTTGGGGCAGTCAGAGCTTCAGTTTTACTGGGAGAGCCTTACTCCAGAGGATACGGACGATGACTCCCTGCCTGGATCCTCCGCCAAGACCTCTGTTTTGCATCTCAAGCGGTTGATTTCGGTGCTGGTGGTGGATATTCGGGGCTATACCCGACTGGCGCAAGAGGTGGAAGTGCGCCTGCTCTCACGGGTGATGGGAGATTGGTTTCAACGGGCGGGCCAGATTATCCGCAAACAGGGCAGTCGGGTAGATAAGTATATTGGCGACGCCATTATGGCGGTGTGGCTGCACAATCCTGGACAGGGCTACGATTCGGAGTCGGGGGCGTTACCAGAGATGGCTCCTGATGTATTGCAGACTTTGTATGCACTGCTAGAGCTGTTTGAGATGACCCGCGAGATCAATGCCATCTACCCTTTGCCTCATCCGATTATGCTGGGGGCTGGCATCAACACAGGTTTCGCAGTAGTGGGCCAAATGGGCAGCGGCGAGCGGCAGGAGTACACCGTGATTGGAGATACCGTCAACACGGCCTTCCGACTAGAAAGCTCCACCCGTACTCTCAACACCGATGTTGCCCTCAGCGAGGAGACCTATCAAGCTCTAGCTCTGCAACTTAGGCAGTCAAACTATACCCTTCCCAACCGCCAAATCCCGGAATTGGGATCCGTTTTTAAGTCTGATTCGTTGATGCTGAAGGGATACAGTAGCCCCCACCAGATCTATCATTGCCCGTTAGATCAGATTAAACAGTTTTTGCAAGCCTTGAGTTAGCGGGATGCTTAAGGGGAGATAGGCTAAGTCAGTCCCCTATAATATCTAGCACTTGATCGAGAGAGGCGATCAGATGGGTATGAGGTTCTTGGGCCAAAATCTCTGCATCATGGGATCCCGTTGTCACCCCAATCACATAGCCACAACCAGCGCGGGATCCCTGTTGCAAGTCAGCAGGAGTATCTCCCACTTTGGCGACACGGGCGATATCTTTGACCCCCGTCCGCTGCATGGCCTCATGGAGCAGATCGGCTTCTGGGCGACCGCGATCCACCTCATCGCTGGTGACGCTGGCATCGATCAATCCCTGTTGACATCCTCCCCGCCCTTGAAGGACGGGGATTCGGTTTAGGCAAACAATAGCAGTTGCAATTGCTGACCGTCCCGACAGGTTGACGCTTCACCGGATGCTGCTGGCAAGTCAGACTTATACGCTCCTCCACGTCCGTTTAGAGTCTTGGATTGTCCACCCGCGACTTGTATGTTCTGTG
>JBHJNR010000318.1:0-2334 GCA_050330615.1 Cyanophyceae cyanobacterium | reverse complement strand
GCGCCTGTATCACTACTACGCAAGTCTGCCTTCACGGGATGTAAAGCCCCACCCAGCCAGGTCTACGAGTGCATTGCAATTCTATTTTACCTGACGGCGGCTAAAGCCGCCGAATCGCTTTTCCACCCCGCTCTAAAGAGACGGGGCTACCAAGCTCCCGAGCATTTACGTGTGCAAATAAGCTGGGTTCAAAGGTTCAATTAAGCAACTGGATGGATCCCAGGTCTCAAGCAGAATAGGCTTGTGAGGGAGGCTTTTGCATCTTGACGGCAGTGGGCACACACAATTGGTTCTGCTCCAACACCTTGACAAAGCCACGAGAACGTAACGTTCCTAGCAGGCGAGTGATGGTCACCCGTGTGGCCCCAATCGCATCGCCAATTTGAGCGTGGGTCAACGACCACGGCAGAGCCAATCCATCTTCACAAGGCTCGCCATGCTCCTCAATCAAGAGGGTCAAAAAGCCCTTGAGCCGATCAATCGCCCGCCGCTGGCCCAGATTGCCCAACCACAGCAGTTTGCGCTGGAGTTGATGGCGGAAATCCTCTTGGATCTTTTGGTGCATCCGAGGCCACTGTTCCAAATCTTGCCAATAGAACCACATCACCACGGTTTTTTCGGCGTGGGTGCAGGCTTTGAGCTCAAACTTATCCTGGGTGGTCAATTCAAAGGGATCCCCACCAGTGATGAAACCGACAAAAACTTCGCGGCGCTCGGGGGTCTGGCTGACCAATCGGACAACCCCTTCTTGCACGATGTACACCAAGCCTGGGCGAGTGGGAATCCTCACATCACGAGGAAACGTGCGGCAGCGGTAGTGTTCATCGGCCCAAATGCAAAGCTCGCGCCATTCCTGAGCTTCTGCTGCCGATATCATTGATGCAATAGACATAACGGTGTATCCTCCGCGTCAGTAGATAACTCTAGGCCCAGCTGAGAGCTTAGCTGAAACGATACTCAAGTTGCCTGTTTTTGCTTGACCGACAAATTGAGCTTCATATACTCTTCATGCTGCATCAGTGGGTGTCTAATTAACACCGTGATAGCACTTAAATTAAGTCCTGTGTTGTCCAAAAACACTGATCCTGGCTCAATATGCGGAGAATCATCGAAATGTTAGCATCCGTGGATACGGGTGTATTGGAATCCGTACCTGTGAAGTCAATCAATTAGAGCAGCCGGTCAGATGAGGTGGATGAGGCGATTTGGAGCAGGTCATTTTCACCCCGAAAGCTCTATCCTGCTGCATCCTAGGGATCCTGGCCTTCCTCTCCTCTCGGTGGAAATTGCCCTGAGCGCACCTCTGAGCTAAATTCTTGGACAGCCTCCAGGATGCGTTGCCGCAAATTAACATACGCTTTAGCGAAAGGAGGAATCCGCTGCCCTAGGCCCAACAGATCATGGGTGACTAGGATTTGGCCATCGCAATGGGATCCCGCCCCAATACCGATGGTGGGGATCCTGAGGGTTTGGGTGATGCGCTGGGCTAAATCGGAGGGCATATGTTCCAAAACCACGGCAAAACAGCCTGCTGATTCTAGGGCTTGGGCTTCTGCCACCAGCCGCTCAGCCTCGGCAGTAGTGCGGCCCTGCTGGCGAAAGCCCCCCAATTGGTACTTGGACTGAGGGGTGAGGCCGATATGTCCCATCACCGGGATCCCTCGCTGCACTAAAGCTCGAATAGTATCAACCAGATCGGCATAGCCGCCCTCTAGCTTGACGGCAGCCACCCCCGCCTCCTTCATCAGTCGGCCAGCCGAGATCAAGGCCTGTTCTTGACTCACTTGATAGGTCATGAAGGGCAGATCTGCCACCACAAAAGCCCGTTGGATCCCACGGGTCACGGCAGCGCAGTGATGGATCATCGCCTCCAGCGTCAAGGGCAGCGTATTGGCATAGCCCAGCGCCGTCATCGCCAGGCTATCCCCCACCAGCACCAGATCAATGCCCGCCTCATCCAGTAGGCTCGCCATGCCAAAGTCCGCAGCAGTCAGGGCCACAATGGGCCGTCCCTCCTGCTTGGCTTTTTGAAAAGACTGAATTTGAACAGCAGCCGTCATAAGGTTTCAAAGGCACAGACAATCATCAAAATAGCGGGCTCCAGTTGCCAATCCTTCACAATGCCCCTTCTTGAGACAGGGCAGGTATCTAGCCGGTCAAGCCAATCTTGAGTCAGGCAGGTCTACTCAACTCGTAAACTGGCTAATTCCACAAAGCCAGGGATCCTTACAGTCAGCTAACGCTCAGGTGTACCCTGAGAAAGGGATCCCATGCCCCCTGTTGCCTGCCTGTCTTGAGGTTGTATGCGTAGCTCTCGATCCATTCGTCCTAATT
>JBHJNR010000317.1:0-9342 GCA_050330615.1 Cyanophyceae cyanobacterium | reverse complement strand
ACGGGGGTTGTATCCCATTTCCAAGGCTCATCCGATAGAGCGTCCGCGAGAGATTCTGCTAAGAGGGGGTCATCTTCGACCAAAAGGATCCGCATAGACCTGTGGTGACTGCCGATGGGAACTTAAACCGCTGTAGCTCCACCAAGCTAAACCAGCTCTCCCTAGAGAAAAGTATTGGCAAACACACCCTATGATCACCTGTTTTAGATTTTACTCTAGGGCAATCTCTTATAGGAGGCTCCTCTCAATTCCTTATTCTTATCAGCTTCATTCTTATCAGCTTCTTCTTGGGATCGTCTAACGCTCAGCACAGGCAGAACGACAGGGAGAGAGCTAGCAGAGAGGCACTGGGATCCCATCAAGCAATTCTGATCAAGCAATTCTGACCGATTCAGGAGACGGTTCCTGAATCATCAGGTCAAGACAGTCAATGGTGTCAGCCAATATGGAGCTGGCCATCATGCCGGTATGTATCTCTAGCTTGGCAATCGGCAGAGCTGTAAAGAGTAACCGCTGTCCCGGAAAAACCACCCGTTCAAAATACCAATTGTCGATATTCGTAATACGTGCCACCTGAATCGAGCTGGTGGCATTGACATAGCAACAGGTTACCCGTTGCAGGGGGTGAAGATCAGGGACGGCATCTAGTGTTTGCATAATGTCTACCAATCACAAGCTATTTTGGGTCAAGGGTGAAAGCGATCAAAACTCTTATTTTTACGTTAGCATCTGCTGACTAGAGTCAAAGTAGTCCCTGATACGTCCAACCCGATATCATCAGAATATTAACCATTTTAATGCTTTCGATCCAAACCAAAAGGCTCCGCCACACTAGGTCAACAAATCGCCAAACCATTGATGGAAGAGGCTTTTAGAGGTCAAAGAGTATTGCTAGCTACTTTTCTAGCTACTCAAAAAAGCTTGTTTCAAAAAATGTTCTGTATGAACTCTTGAGCATTTTTTTGTTGCATTCGTTCGGTTAATGGTGAACTTTGGATTGATTACTCTACAAACCACAGACGAATAACCCAAATCAACCACTATCAACCACTATGAAGAGCGCCAGGCAAAGTATTGAGGGCTACTCTTTCAGGTGATCTTAGGGTGAGCACCGGATCTGAATGCAATGGATAATGCAATGGATTAAGTTAGCGTTCTAGCCCTTGTCGTACTTCCCGCTCCCCTGCGGATTCCTCGCCCCAGTTAAAACCATCGACTCTTAGTTCTACCGCTCCAGTCTCCCGCACAGGGTTGTATTGGATACTAAATCCATAGGTTCTGCGGTCGTAGCCCAGGCTAAAAGTGGTATCGACACGGCGACCTGATTGCAAGTCAATGGTGGTCTCAGCTCCAGCCCTGATCGGCCCATAGATCTGCTGGAGGATCCCTAGATCAAGCTGTTCGCGAGTGGTAATCCGGTCAAACAGGAAAGGGGAGGCTCCCGCCAAGAAGCCATTGGAATAGGTGACGCTGAGGTTGGTGTAGTCCAGCGTATTGCTCAAAAACTGCCCTAGTACTGCATCAATACCGACACTACCCGCCAGATAGCTCTGGGTCTCACCATTGGAATAGTAGGCTTGACTGCTGAGCAAGCCCGTATTGAGCCAGACGCCTTCCTCAATTGGGGTGGAGCTAAACCGCAGGCGTTGCGCCATTTCGCCAGTGGCTGTCTGCTCCATTGGAATAGGCTCAGGATCTGAGGGTTGCCACAGCTGGAAAGACCGACTCAGTGCCGTGCCCACTTGGATGCGAATCAGTTGCAGTTGTTGATCGCTGGTCTGCTCTGCTTGAGCGGCTTCTGTATCAATGGGATCCTGGCCCAGCGCATCGATCAAATCAGCGGCTAGGCGATAGCTGAGGTCAATGCCCGAATCCCCCAGCCCAATCACAGGTGAGTCATAGCTCGCCCCCAGTCGATTCTGGACAATCTGAAATCCTAGCAAGCCACTAAAGTACCGTTGCCGATGGTCATAAGAATAGGTCACCCGGCCCCCATCACCCGTGGGGATCACATGGGCTGTCTCAACCCGCACCTGATCGGCCAAATTGCTGAAATCCAGCC
This sequence comes from Cyanophyceae cyanobacterium, assembly GCA_050330615.1. Lineage (GTDB taxonomy): Bacteria > Cyanobacteriota > Cyanobacteriia > Thermostichales > Thermostichaceae > JAAUUM01. The sequence goes on along the minus strand of JBHJNR010000317.1, from coordinate 7,280 downwards.
CCCGCAATTCCGCCAAGAGCGAGGTGGCTTGACCGTTGTCATAGAACAGATTGAGGCGAGTTTGGATCCCAAACGCTTCCATGATCGGTCGGTCTTGAAAAAGCCGCTGGGCATAGAGCTGGGGAGAGACCACAAAGCTGACATTAGGTTGATCCAGAATCTCGAAGTTGGGCTGCACGATCAGGCCACGGCGATCCGATTCCCGGTCAAAATTATCGAAATAGACCGATACCGGAGCTTGGCGTTCCTGTTGATCAATGCGAATGCGAATGGGCAAGGGCAGAAATAGTATCTGATCAAAAATCAACTGGCCGGCCTCAGCCGTCACACTGCCAGTACCATCGGGCTGAAAGTCAGCCACTACCACGGGACTCCGAATCTCCAATTCAGGCGGATCAAACGGATCGTTGGTGATAAGGACGTTCTCTCCTCGCCACTGTTGGGCATCAAACTGAATCCGGTCGGCCTGAAACCGAATCAGCTGGGATCCCTCATCTGTATCAGAACTGGCTGAGCGGGTAATGGGATCCGTTGGCAATGTTGGCCGCGTCAAATCGGTTGGCAGGTTAGCGATATCGATCAGCCCCACCACCGCCTCTAGAATCCCTGTTTCGGCCAAAAAGTCGTATTCCAGACGCTGCCCACGAATCTCTTGATTGCCCAGCTGAATGATGATGGATCCCTCGGCCACCACCCGCTGGGTACGGATCTCCACCCGCATCCGATCGGCCCGCAAGCGACTACGGCCAATGGTCATCTCGACATTGCCCTCAGCCTCAAACACCTCTGTTTGTTGATCAAAGCTCTGACGGTCGGAACGTAACTCTAAAGGGGATCCCGACACCGCTGGCTGAAAGGACTCTGACCGTTGCGCCTGGGTCGAGATAAGATCCTCTGGTGACACCCCTGACGCCTGCGCCCAAACGGGATCCCCAAGACCCAGGCAAATGTGGCCACAGGAGCTCTGCCCCCCCCCACTAGAGCCATTTAGCACAACGCTAGCCAGCAGCAAGCCCGCTAACCGTTTGACCATCTTGATCGCCGCCATCTGAGCCGGATGCTTCACAAAACAGTCCTATCGCTCAGGTTGGCTTTCAGCCACAGGCATTTCCACAGACAGTGATGACAAAGCTGCCTGACCTGTGGGGAGGGCGCGATTTAGCTTGCCGCTTTGAAAACCCTCCAGATCCAAACAGACATACAAAAAGCCCGCTGACTGAAAGGATTGAGTCAAAGCGCTTAAATCAGTGGCTTGCATAAAAGCCAGAAGCTGATCGGGGGGCAGTTCGATCCGCGCAGTATCTTGCTGAGATCTGACTCGCACCTGACGCCATCCCAAGCCTCTGAGGTACCGTTCTCCCGCTGCTACCCGCTGCAATTTGGCAGTGGTGATTGACTCGCCATAGGGAAAGCGAGAGCTGAGGCAGGGCTGGGCAGGCTTATCCCACCAGGGTAGACCCAAATATTGAGAGAGCTGGCGCACCTCTAACTTGCTCACCCCCCACTCAGCCAAGGGTGAACGTACCCCCCGCTCCAGAGCCGCCTGCACCCCCGGTCGATAATCCCGCAAATCATCGGCATTAAGGCCATCCACCACGTAGGCATAGCCGCGTGACAGGGCCAAGGGTCGGAGAGTGTCGTGCAATTCCCGCTTGCAAAAATAGCAACGATTGACCGGATTGGCGGCATAGTCCGGATCCGCTAGCTCATGGGTTTCCACAATGTCATGGCGCAGCCCCATCCAATCGGCCTGCTCGATGGCATCATCCAGGTCTTCGGGCATCAGGGCATCTGAATTGGCAGTCACCGCCAAAACTCGATCCCCCAGAACATCCAGGGCAATCTTGGCTACCAAGGTGCTATCGATGCCGCCAGAGTAGGCGATCAACACCTGACCAGCCTCCTGAAAAAGCTGACGCAAGCCCTCAAGTTTAGCCATCAAGGTTGCATCCAGCGTCACGCCCTCTGGCACAGCAGCGGCAGATTGAGCATCGGGATCCAAAGCGTTGACTTGATCCGCAATCGATTGAGCAACAAAATGTGGTGCAGGCATAGATCCGTCGATACAAAAATCGATACGAGAGATGATCTGAGGCAAATTTTCGGCACTTACCTCCTATGCCACTCTATTCCCTCGCTCCCTGAGATGGGCTACGAATCCTGGCAAACTGCGGATCTAAGGTGACAGATCTTATCAATCCTCGTTACTGGCTGGCACCCTTGCTGGCGCAACCGCTGCAACTAGTGAAATGTATCAAAAAAATTAGAGATTGCCACTACCCGTAGTGAGATAAATGGAAATCCAGTGTTAGACTACCCCCAGCTTGTTGGTTGCGTTTGTCTTTGTTGTGGTGTATCGCGTGAGGTAGATCGATGATCCTGAGAACTGCTCCCCCTAAAAAGGGCTCTCCCCGTTGGACTGGGCCAAAACCATGGGCCTTAGCCCTGCTGCTGGGATCCTGGCCGTTAGCTCCTCTCTCCGCTCAAGAGTTCACCGTCCAGGAATTTGACTTTACGGCTCCCTCAGGGATCCCGATCAATGCTGAGTCACCCGGTACCCTCTCGCCCGATCCTGCCTCCGCTCCCATTGCTCCGCCGCTCCCGATGGCTCCACCCGCTGGTGCCACCAGTGAGCTACCCCTACCCCCCAGTTTGCCCACCTATAGTCTTGACCAACAGCCGATTGCTCCTGCAGATCCAGCCCTAGGGATGCAGTCCCCCTCGGTGGTGCCCATGGGCCGGCCCCCCGAAGAAACTGCCTACACCTATATTCGGCCCTCGGGTTTGACCCCCAGCCAGCCCCAAACGGCGGTTGAACGAGGAGAGTTGCCTCGGGGATCCGCCCTGCCGTTGACCGTCTATCGAGAGATCATCTTTCCGCCCTTTCAGGCCATCAATGGGCAACTGGAGATCGCCAGCCCCGTCACCGACCGCTATGGACAAGTGGTGATCCCGGCGGGCAGTGTGGTGTGGGGGACATTTGAACCCGTCTATGAAGAGCGAAATACCACCCGTGAAACCGGTGAGGATCCCAGTTGGAATCGCCGTGTGATTGGCAGTCGGTTTATTACCAACCGCCTCACCATCAACCAAGCCACCTATATGGTGCAAGGTCAATCTGATTTCTTGCCGACTGGATTCGATCCGCAAGCAGACTTGGGCACCACCGCCATCCGTGGGGCAGGCTATGGAGCCGCTGGGGGGCTAGCCTTAGGCTTACTGACGGGCGGTGTCGGCTTTATTCCGATGGTGGCCGGTAGTTTGGCCGGAGCGGCGGCGGGCACTACCACCATCGACCGGGTGATTACCCTTCGCCCCAACTATGTCCTCTCGGTCGAGCTGACAGATGATCTGATCCTGCAATAGGGCCAGGATTAGACTTGGACACAAAACCGGCTCGATTGCGCTAGGATCAGTCCCCCACCCAATAGACAAGTACACAATAGACAAGATATCCGCACCCCCAGCCCTCTGCTCCAAGAGGTACGGGCTACGGTAGTCTTGATTTGGCACATCAAAGCGACTCAGGATACCCTATGGCAGACATATCCTCTCAACTTGTCAAAAAACTGCGCGATGACACCGGCGCAGGCATGATGGATTGCAAACGAGCCCTAACCGAAAGTGAAGGGGACATCGAAGCCGCCAAAACCTGGCTCCGCCAAAAAGGATTGGCAGGTGCGGCCAAAAAAGCAGGCCGGGTTGCTGCTCAAGGGTTGGTTGAGAGCTACATCCACACAGGCGGTCAGATCGGCGTCATGGTGGAGGTCAACTGCGAAACTGACTTTGTGGCCCGCCGGGACGAGTTTAAAGAGCTGGCCCGCAATATTGCCATGCAGATTGCCGCTTGCCAAAACGTCGAATATGTCAACATCGCCGCTATCCCCACCGAGATTGTGGAGCGGGAGAAATCGGTGGAGATGGGCAAAGATGACCTCGGCAGCAAACCCGAAGCCGTGCGCGAAAAGATTGTCCAAGGGCGGATTGACAAACGACTGAAGGAGCTATCCTTAATGGATCAGCCCTACATTCGCGATCAGTCCCTCTCGGTGGACGAACTGGTCAAGCAAAGTGTCGCCCTGCTCGGCGAAAACATTCAGGTGCGCCGCTTCTCCCGGTTTGTGTTGGGCGAGGGCATCGAAAAAGAGGAAGTTGACTTTGCCGCCGAAGTTGCCGCCGTCAGTGGCGCGTCTGCTTCTGTGGCTCCTGCCCCTGCAGCCGAAACTCCAGCAGAGAAAGCTCCAGCAGCCGAGCCTGAAGAGAAGAAAGCCAAGGGATCCAAAAAGAAAAAGTAAAGTCAGTATCTGGGCGTAAGTCTCTTGGAGGGCACTATCCAGGACAGCCCGACTGCTGCCAACGACGGATCGCCTGGGCCATGCCCCCTTCACTGACATCACGGCTTGGAACCCCAGGGCCTTTTAGCTCTAAGCTAAACAGCCGCCAGGGATCCATGTTTTGCCGCCGAACCACATAGGCACGGTAGGCCAGCTGCACTTGATCGCTGCGTCGTCCAGCCAACAGATTGGGATCTTCAGACTCTGGGGATCCCATCGTTATTTGTCGCTCTAGGGTGCTGAAGTAGAGCCGAAACACCTGATCGGCGGGATCCACCCCCAACTGCACCTGTTCTTCTGGGGCAAGCGGCTCCAGCTCTGGGATCCCCACCAACACCACCCGAAAGGCGGTCTGCAATCGCGCCCGCTCCAGGTTGGCAAACAGAGGTAATTGGGCGGTGAGTAAATCTGCCCATACCTGAATGTCAGCACGGCAAGAGTCAGACTCAACCGTAGTAGGGTCAGCCGTGTCTTGAGCCGCCAATGGCAGAACCCAGCTAGCTGCCGCCACCGGGATCCCCACCAATAGCGACAGTATCCAGGCAGGTCGGCTCATGATTGGGTATTGAACGGGGTTTGGTCGTTAAGGAGGGACTATCTTTCGTCAGCGATGGCTCAAGCTCCATCAGCTCCGGCAGGGATCCCGACCCGGAAGGCAGACAGAGGCTTGCAAGCCGCCAGAAAGTAGGGATTGAGCAGATTGGGTTTGTTGTAACGTAAGGGCTTACCGGCCCAGGTCACCACCACACCACCGGCTTGCTCCACAATGCATTGAGGCGCAGCGGTATCCCACTCCATCGTGGGGCCAAATCGAGGATAGAGATGGGCGATCCCTTCGGCCACAAGGCCAAATTTGAGGGCACTGCCCACCGGGATCACTTTGATCTCTTCCCATTCTTCTCCCAGCTGCTCAAAGAACTCAGCCGTTTGGGCATTGCTATGGGAGCGACTGGCGGCTACATGTAGCGGTTCCTTGATTTGACCCTGAACTCGGATCCTGATCAGGGGGACATCCTGACTGTCTTTGCCGGGGTGGGCTTTGAAATCTTGCTTGAAGGCTCCCATCTTGTGGGCTGCACTGTAGGTCAGCCCTAGGGCCGGTGCATGTAAAACCCCTAAGACCGGGATCCCGTTCTCCACTAGGGCGATATTGACGGTGAATTGGTCATTGCGATTGACAAATTCTTTGGTGCCATCCAACGGATCCACCAGCCAAAAACGCTGCCAACTGAAGCGATCAGAGGTCTCACTCTCGGCAGATTCTTCCGACAGGATAGGGATATCAGGGGTCAAGTCCTTCAGCCCACGCAAGATACAGTCGTGAGCAGCCATATCTGCATCCGTCAGGGGCGACTGGTCAGCCTTGGCGCGGGTGCCAAAATCTTCCCGTCGATAGACCTCCAGAATGGCCTCACCCGCCATGTGAGAGAGCCGCACAATTTCCGGTAGCAGAGAAGAAAGAGAACCAGCCATAGCAATCAAGAGAGAGAACAGTGGAGATTAGGATCCCCACCTACCGTATCAGACTCCCTCTTCTTTCCGCTCGCTCCCGATCGGCCTTTGCCCTGGCTCTTTCGGATTTATCGAGGTGCCCTCAATACTAAGTAGCTGGGTTGAATTAACCTGAAGATGCTGGTGGTGGAAAACGCGATAAGATCCCTGCCTGGGGGCTACACCCCGATTCCCTTGTCTTAAAAGTAATTGCGCCTACCTACTTAATGACGCCTAGAGACTTGCCCCCCACAGCAACCTTAACCAGACACTCTTTGCGGAAAGAGGCCACACGCAGGAATTATGGGAGTGTTGCGTGGGCAGGGATTAGCGCGCAATTGTAGACTGATGAGAGCAGTCGAGCTTTAGCGTGGCAAAAGGATTAGCGTGGCACAGAAAGAAGGCGACTTTTTAGGGGGATTTGTGCTCGGGGCCGTCGTGGGCGGCATCGTGGGTGGTGTGATTGGGGCTGCGCTGGTTCCGCGCCTGCTCCAACGGGGATCCCGACAGGTCTCGAGAGCACAAGATCCTGACCCATTGCGACAGACCCAATCTGCTCACACAGAAAAAACCACCAGTCGTCGTGTCTCTGCCCGATTGCAGGCAGCGGATGATGTCGCTATCGCCCAAGCCCGCAAGACGCTTGAGGAGAAGATTGCTCAGCTGAATGAGGCGATTCAGGACACTCGTGCTCAACTGTTAGTAGAAGATCGCCAACCTCGCTAGTCTGTGATTGTCTACGCTGAGATTTTGAACGCTTGAACTCGGGATCCCTGGACTCAAGCTGGTCGGGGACTTTCCTCTTTCCCCTCACGGAAAGCACTAACCTCGATCCAGATCGGCTACCCTAAGGGGTGATGAGCAGCTAGCCAGCCGTGAGGCTAAAGGTCTCCTCATCACGTTGCTTTGTTTAAACGTTCTGTTTGAGTTGTTAGGTGTGGATCCCTCGGCTTAGCCATGGCCTTCCCGCTTGATACAGCTGTTTCTCCTTTTCCTGTGCGTTTTCTGAGAGATACCCCATGTCTATTCTGTTAGAGTCCATCGCTCAATTCCTGCAAATCTACATGATCTTGATGATCATTCGGATCCTGTTGAGCTGGTTCCCCAACATCAACTGGGGCAATCCCGTCTTCTCCACCCTGAGTCAGCTGACGGATCCCTATCTCAACCTGTTTCGTTCCATCATTCCACCACTCGGTGGCATGGATTTTTCTCCCCTCTTGGCCTTCTTCTTGCTGCAATTCTTAACCCGAGGAGTGGCACAGCTGGCCATGGCAGTCTAAGAGCTGGCCTAAAACATCCACGGGAAACACCATAGGTTGAGTCCTCAAGATTTTTGACATCCTCCCCGGCCTTTAAGGCCGAGGATTCGGTTTAGGCAAACAATAGCAGTTGCAATTGCTGGCCGTCCCGACAGGTTGACGCTTCACCGGATGCTGCTGGCAAGCCAGTCTT
>JBHJNR010000316.1:0-4142 GCA_050330615.1 Cyanophyceae cyanobacterium | reverse complement strand
CCTCCCTTTCTGCAGCATTCCCAGTCAAGGCCGATTGCAGGAGGTGATAGCCCGCCAAAATGCCGCTAGAGAAGCCTTCGCAGGAGATGATGGTGATATCTAACAGTCCATCATCTGGGATCACCCCGGCTGGCCCGTGGGCCAGGATCGACGTGGAGGGGGCGGCATTGGCTACTGTAATGGCACTGGCTCGCACGTTGATCACTTGTTCATCGGTCTCGATCTGTGCGTCGAACATCTTGATCTGACGAAGCTGTCGCAGCCCAGACAGCACATAGGCCATCATGCCAAACCGATCTTTAGAGGCGCGGTCGGCCATCTCCACCGTTTCTGCTTCAAAGCCGATGCCAGCCAGTAAGATCATGGCCCGACTCTGATCTCCCTGATGACAGATAGCTGAATCCACCCGCCGTTCAAGGCCATTGAGCAGGGTGTCACAGGCGGCCTCCAGCGTATCGGGGATCCCTAGCGCATTGGCAAAAGCATTGGCTGTCCCCCGCGAGATCACCCCAAAGGGCACATCGGTTCCCAGTAAGGCGGTGGCCGCTGCAGACAGAGTGCCATCCCCTCCACTGGCGATGATCAGCTGGGATCCCGCTGCCAGGGCTTCATGGGCCAAGACATCGGCATCTTGGTCGGGGGTGGTTCCCCACACTGTCAGATCGAGTGTGGGTTCTAAGACGCGGCGAATGTAGTCCAGATCCTGAATAGGATCCCCTTGTCCAGCCACAGGATTGAAGATCAGGTGAGTGCGTCGAGACATATAAGCCTACGAAAGAATACTCAGATTATGCTGGGCTCAAATTAGAGCTTATCCTCTTACCTGAGTTATGTGGGCTTTCCAGTGCGGAGACTGGAGGGCAACCAGGTATGGTAGGGAGTGTTGTTGGGTGGAGGGTGTACATGCTTCCTTTCTTTGCTGCTGAAATAGCTCAACAGACTGCCGAAGTCCTGGCTGAAGATGAGTTGATCACCACCAACCTAGAGCGGTTTGTCTTGGTGATCACGGTGGCTTTGAGTGTGGCCACGTTGCCCCAGGTGTTCAGTTGGGCGCGTCATATCCCCTACACCCTCTTGCTGGTGATCACGGGCTTGGGGTTAGCTCTGGTGGATGTTCGGCTGGTCAATCTCTCTCCAGAGCTGATCCTGACTATCTTCCTGCCACCTCTGCTATTTGAAGCAGCCTGGAACTTGAAATGGTCGGCTCTGCGGCGGGAATTGGTGCCTGTGATCTTGTTTGCGGTATTGGGGGTGGTGATCTCGGTAGGGGGGATCGGCTGGGGGCTGCATCAGTTTGGAGGCATGGGCTGGCCGATTGCGCTTTTGATTGGAGCCAGCTTAGCGGCCACGGATCCGGTCTCGGTGATCGCCCTGTTCCGGGAGTTGGGGGTGGGTGAACGGCTGCGGACGTTGATGGAGGGAGAAAGCCTACTCAACGATGGGGTGGCGGTGGTGGCCTTTGGCCTGTTGGTCGGGATCCCATTGGGCTTAGAGGAGTTTGATGTGCAGGTGACGGTGCTGCGATTCATCACCTTTGTGGGAATTGGCATCGGGGTTGGTGGGCTGATCGGATTTGGCATTTCCTACCTAACTCAGCGGTTTGATCTGCCCTTAGTGGAACAATCTCTGACGCTGACGGCAGCGTATGCCACTTACTTGGTTGCCGAAGAATTGGGGGGATCCGGTGTGATTGGGGTGGTGGTCACAGGGCTGGTACTGGGAAATTTTGGATCCCGGATTGGCATGAATCCCCGCACACGAGTGATTGTCAGTGAGTTTTGGGAGTTTCTGGCCTTTTTTGTCAATTCGATTGTGTTTTTGCTGATTGGGGATCAGATCGAATTTAACAGCCTCATTACAACGTTGCCCATTACTGCCATCACCATCGTCGCCATGATTGGGGCCCGCTGGGTGGTGATTTTTGGACTCGGATTCCTCAGTAATACAGTTGCCGAGTCGCCGATCGGTTGGCGGGATCAGACTGTGTTGTGGTGGGGCGGGCTAAGGGGATCTGTTGCAATTGCATTGGCCTTGAGCGTGCCGACTGCATTGCCAGAGCGAAATGTGATCATCGCCATCGTCTTTGGGGTGGTTCTCTTTACTTTGTTGGTGCAGGGACTCAGTATCAAACCCTTGCTGCAAGGCCTCAATTTATTGGGGGATCAACCCCTCCAGCAGCGTTATCAAGAATTGCTGGCCCGGCGAGTGGCAATGCAACGGGTGATGACTTATTTGGAAGACATTGAAGAAGACTACCCTGACCGGGATCCCGAACTCCATCGCTACCAACGTTCTCTTGTAAAAGCGCAATTGGAGGATGTCAGAGAAGATATGGATAAGCTAACCCGGGAATATCCCAATCTCAAACTCCTGGCGGCAGAACAATTGCGAGAAAAATTGTTGAATATTGAGGCTGAGACCTATGCCGAGTTGGTGCGTGTGGGTCAACTGAACCGAGAACTGTCGCCCTATCTAGAAATAACAATCCATGAAGACTGAGTCGGTATCCACATGAAGGATCTGCTTGCACACAGCAAGACAGGATGGCATCTGTGCGGGCAATACGGTGGCGGCGGTTAATCTTCAAGCTCTAAGGGATCCCTGACCCATCAACCTTTGATGACTTTAAGAAAAAGATTTCTGATTCGATAAATCCAATCGCCCATCACAGGCGTCTACTCAGCAGATGTTGTTTTGGCATCACCTACAGAAGCCTCTAACATCGCCTACGGCTAACTAGAACTTAACCGTTCAGGATTTGACTTTAAGTTCAGGGATCCCTACCTTTAGGGCAGTATTATCGAAGGGATCCCTTTTTGTAATTAACAGATTGAATTCTATGCATAACCTCCTATTGCCGATTGTTATCTGTGAAGTATCGCTTGCGGTGGTCAGTGTTCTCTTACTAATTGGAGAGTCAACGATGCAAGGTGGAAGTCAATCCATTCGGAATCGGTCTTGGATTAAGATAGGAATTGGCCTGGCTGTGGCTGTCATCGTCTTTTGGCTGGCCTACCAGTTTGATCTCTTAGATGCTGTGCAAACCTTTCTACAAAATTCCCTCGATTGGATCCGCGATGCTGGAGCAGTGGGATCCCTGGCCTTTATGGCCATCTATGTGGCAGCAACGGTGCTGTTTTTGCCAGCCTCTGTTTTGACCTTGGGGGCGGGGGCGGTGTTTGGGGTATTTTCGGGAGCGGCGCATGTGATCGTGGCTGCGACCATCGGGGCCAATCTAGCCTTTCTCATCGGTCGATATTTGGCTCGGGAAAGGGTTGCCAAATTGATTGAGGGGAATAGCAAATTTAAAGCCATTGATGAGGCTGTGGGTCAAGAAGGGTGGAAGATCATTGGACTAATTCGGCTATCGCCTGCGTTCCCTTTTAATGTGCTGAATTATGCCTTGGGACTGACGCAGGTTTCTTTTATAGATAATCTGATCGGCACTGCTGGCATTATTCCGGGAACCTTTATGTATGTCTATATCGGCTCTCTGGCAGGTGATTTGGCCACTATCGGCACGGAAACAGAGTTAGCCCCAGAAGCTCAAACCGCCCAGTGGGTCATCCGCATTATTGGCCTGATCGCTACCATTGCCGTCACGGTTTATGTCACAAGGGTGGCGAGAAAAGCCCTCAAATCTCAGAATTTGTCTGAGGCAGAGCTACCGGCAGAAGCTCAATAATTTGGCATTAGCCAAACACACTGTTTGGAACTGCTCCGCCTAATCCCTTGCAATGGCAGGCAACTCAAGCTGCAACCACAGTCCCCCAACGCACCCATGTCAGCGACCATATGGTGATGATGTTGAAGGTACAAGGGTTGAATGGCCCTGCCCTGACAGAGATCTTTGCCTGTTGTGAGCATACTTTTCGAGCGACCCTAAAGTGATGACAAACCCTGGGATTGGGGGACTCCGGGATGCCCCCGGAGGTTCTGTCATACAGTTGGATCCCCTTCCCCCCCTTAACAAGGGGAATCCAGAGTGATAACCAATCATTCGTATAAAAACTTTAAAGCATATTCACTTTTCATCTATGACAGTTGTAACTCCCAACCCATCACCGCTCGACCAAAAGGGTGAAATGCTAGCAGAAAATACCATATTAAGTATTTGCTGAACAGATTGTATTCCTCTTCTG
>JBHJNR010000315.1:0-8801 GCA_050330615.1 Cyanophyceae cyanobacterium | reverse complement strand
TCTCAATCCCCTGCATCAACGGCTGGTGGCCTTTCGGGCTGAACAATTGGGCCTATCCCATAAAGTCCAGTGTCCGGCTCACTTTCCAGATGGGATCCTGTTTGATGGCATCATCTGCCTGGATGTGCTGGAGCATCTGCCTGATCCGGTGGCTCAATTGCAGCAGTTTCATGGCTGGCTCTCTCCGGCAGGCAAGCTGGTGGCCAATTGGTACTTCTTTAAGGGCTTCGATCAGGAGTTTCCCTTTCATCTGGATGATCAGCAGGTGATCCAGACCTTCTTTCGGGTCTTGCAGAGCCAGTTTCTGGAGGTCTTTCACCCCTACTTGATCACCACCCGCTGCTATGGCAAGGCGGGATCCTAACGGGGATCCTGAGCGATCAACTCTTGCACCGCCTCGGCATGATAGGAGCTGCGGGTCAGAGGGGACGAGACTACCTGCTTAAAGCCCAGCTCCATGCCCATCTGCTGCCAACGGCTGAAGGTCTCAGGGGTGATAAAGGCTTGCACCTTGAGATGATGGGGACTGGGTTGGAGATATTGCCCCAATGTCAGGATGTCGCAATCTACAGCCCGCAGATCCTGCATAACTTGGATCAGCTCATCTTCTGTTTCGCCCAAACCCACCATCAACCCAGATTTGGTATAGAGGCTGGGATCCAATGCCCGTGCCCGCTGCAACAGCTCTAGACTGCGCTGATAGGATCCCTGGGGTCGGACTCGGCGATAGAGGCTGGGCACCGTTTCGGTGTTGTGGTTGAACACGGTGGGACGGGCGGCAACGATCTGGGCGAGGGCATCCCAGTTACCACACAGATCTGGGATCAAGACCTCCAGAGTGGTCAGGGGCATCCGCTGCCGCACCGCTTCGATGCACTTCACAAACTGGGTGGCTCCTCCATCCTTTAAATCGTCTCGATTCACTGAGGTGATCACCGCATGACGGAGGTTGAGCCGTTGCACCGCTTCTGCCACCCGTTCCGGTTCACTGGGATCCAGGGTGAGCGGCTGCTTGGTAAAGTCGATATCGCAATAGGGACAGGCCCGTGTACAGGCTGGCCCCATGATCAAAAACGTGGCGGTGCGATTGGCAAAACACTCCCCCAAGTTGGGACAGGCGGCTTCCTCACAGACCGTATTGAGCCCCAGATCCCGCAGCAGGTGCTTGACCTGACCCACGGGATCCCCCTGAGGAGCCTTGACCCGCAGCCAGGGAGGTTTGCCAGTTGTGGCCTTAGCTGTGTCAGTAGCGGGAGCTTCGGCAGGGCTAGAGGGCAAGGGACGAGATAGGGTCATGACAGAAGGGCCAAGGGATCCAGGCTTTTCAGTATAGAGTCTGATGCTAGCCCGCTGGGGATCCCTGTGTCTTCAACGTGTCTTCACCCGATCAGACGGGGGCGGCAGCGGCTAGACCCACCACTTTGGCGCTCAGATCCCAGAGCCGACGGGCTTTGGCATCATCATTACCCTCTGCCGACAGATCTTGGATGAAGGAGCTGCGACCTTCCTTTTGGCGATTGCCCCAACTCCAGTAGACCCCAGAGGCTCCATAGCCAGAATCCACCGCCACTTGGGCCACTCGCTCTCCGGCCAACGCTTGGGAGACATAGCCACCCGTGATGTTCTTCTGGAACCAGGGGAAGATGGTCTGAAAGAGGGGAAAATGATTACGGAATAGGGGCGAATCTGCCACACAACCGGGATAAAGGGAGCTAAAGATGATGCCGGTTGAGTCGTGATAGCGACGGTGTAACTCCCGCATGGTCAGGACATTGCAGAGTTTGCTGTCTTTGTAGGCTTTGCCCGCTTTGAAGGGCTTGCCGTCGATCATGGCGATGGGATCCTTGAACCCAGCCTCCAGACCTTTGAGCTCCCCCAGATCTGGTGGTGCCGGGATGGGGATCTTGCCCCCCAATTCTTTGCGGTTGGCAGTGACAGTGCCCAAGATCACCAGCCGTTTTTCCGCAATAGGGGCGTTCTTTAGATCATCGATCAGCAGATTGCAGAGCAGGAAATGGCCCAAATGATTGGTGGCCACACTCAGCTCAAACCCATCCACCGAGCGCTGTGGCTCCTTGGCCAAGGGTAGATAGACGGCTGCATTGCAGACCAGGGATCCTAAGGGCCGACCGAGGGCCCGAAAGTCCTCCACAAACTGCCGCACACTGGCCAAACTGGCCAAATCTAGATGCAGCACGGTATAGCTTTCCGCTGGGATCCCTTGCTCTGTGGCGACTCGCTTGGCTTTATCGAGATCTCGGCAGGCCATGACCACATGCCACCCTCGTTGGGCCAGTGATTTGGCAGCATAGAGACCAACCCCCGATGATGCCCCTGTGACGATGACTGTTGGCTGATTCATGTGGCCTCCCAACCTTTGCGGCGTGTCAGTCTAATCTGGTGTGTTCAAATGACCCGATGTAGTTTCTCAGAATATGAGCAAACGTTTCCCCCCACAACGATTGGTTTACGAATTTCAACCAAGCGACTGATAACCCTCCTGATCTAGGGATCCCAAAGTCGTCAAGAAATCGTGAGAGTGGGTCTTTAGGATTACTAACAGTTAGCCAGTCGCTGCAACTCAATCAGCCTTGGACAGCTTCGAGTTGGCGAAAGGCATCGGGGAAAATCTCGATGGTTCGATCGGGATTCTTCCGGGTACCCAGATCCTGTTGCAGTTGGCCCAGATAGAGCGGTACTGAGATGCCGGGTTCTGGGTGAATGACGGTACGGGCACGCAAGGTAAAGAGGCGGGATCCCGTGGAAAAACGCCCTGAGGAGGCTAGCTTTTGGGCCGCCTGTTGCAGGGTCAACTCCAGCGTTTCTGGAGAGATATCAGTCTCCACTTTGATCACCGCCTGATTGGCCCCTCGGTCATAGACGGTGTGGTAAGGGGCGGATCCAGCCACTGGCGGACGAATGATGGGGGTGAGGGTGAGGGCAAAACACCCTGCTGTCAGCACAGTCATAAAGGCGGTATAGCCAAAGAAGGCGAACCGGAACGGCCATTGCCGCCACCAGGCTACAACGGTCACCAACCCCAGGATCCCTGCCAGGATGCCGCAGATTTTGGCCGCTAGCAGAAAAAAGCTCTCCGTTCCCATCGCCCTGCCCCTTTGTTGATCGCCACTGATTGCTCTTGTTCACCATAGTCCCATATCGGGTGGGGGCATCCCGAAGGCACAGGTATTCACGGGATCCCTTGGGGTGCTAGCAAGCCTAGCTGAAGCTGGAATCCTAGTCAGGGGGCAGGAATTGGCTGCTGGGTAGCGTCGCCGAGATCGGCACAGAGGCAATGCGGTTGCGGCCCGAATGTTTGGCCAGATAGAGGGCATCATCACTGTGTTTGAGCAGGAGATAAGGATCCTGCTTTTCAAACAGGCTGGGATATGTCGCCGCCACCCCTAAGCTGAGGGAGGCATTGCTACCCGCCCCTGTGCGGGGATGGGGGATTTGGAGGTTGGCAATCGAGGCTTGAATCTTGTCCGCCACCTGCAAGGCTCCCTCCAAAGTGGTATTGGGCAGCAAGATCACAAATTCTTCGCCGCCGTAGCGGGAGACTTGGTCTTCTGATCGCTGCAATGCCCGTTGGATCCCTTGGGCGATCTTAAACAGGCAGATATCCCCAGCTTGATGGCCAAAGTAATCGTTGTAGGCCTTGAAATAATCCACATCGGCCATGATGAGGGCTAGGCAACTGCCATCCTGCAAAGCTTTTTGCCAGGTTTGCTCGAAGTAGGCCTCAAAGTTACGCCGATTGGGCACATTGGTCAGGCTGTCGAGCGTCGCCAACTGCTGCAGTTCATAGTTGACCTGTTGCAGTTCCCGCTCGATTTGATGGCGTTTCTGGATCTCAGTCTCCAGCCGTTGGTTGATGATCTGCAATTCGGCATTCTGTTGCTGAAGCAACTGCTGAGACCGTTTTAGTGCCTCCTGGGCTTGCTTTCGTTGGGTGATATCCTCCACAGTGCAGACATAGTAGAGCACCTCCTGGGCCCGAGTGCAGACCGCACAGGCATTCTCACAGATCCAAATAATAGAGCCATCCCGACGATAGACCAGGGACTCATAATTGGTAACGCTGCCCTGCCGTTGCAACAGCTCCAAAAACTCAATGCGACTGCCCTGTCCAACGCTGGGCTGGTGATGAATCCCTACCACTTCCGCCAGAAACTCTTCGGGTTCGTTATAGCCATAAGTTTGAGCCAGAGACTGATTGACGCTGACATAAACCCCTTCAAGATCAATTTGGGCGATCCCCTCCACCGCGTGCTTAAAGATACTGCGATATTTCTCTTCGGCATCAAAGAGTAGGTTTTCGATGGTGTCCCCATGTTCGACGGTGGTCTGGATCACCATTTCCAGTTCTTCATTGTCGCGGCGTACCAGCGAGAGCAAGGTTTTGAGTTCGTGCCCAGAACGACGAAGGGCGACTTCGGTGCGTTCCCGCTCTTCGATCTCAGTCTGCAATTGTTGTGTCAGCTCATACATCTCCGCTTCGATATGGTCGGAGTGAGCCGTGGTGGTATCCAGCAAGATCGCCAAGTCGTCTTTTTCTTCTTGGAGGGCAAGCACCTGCTGTCGAAGATCGAGGATCTGTCGCTGAAGCTCTTCAATCGTTAGGCTGCTCAGATTCTTCACGAACTAGACCTTCTAACTTAGACCCACCATTTAGGCTCTATGGACAATTGACGTTCTGACTGTGTTGACTGATCTGGTCTTGCTCCAGCTTTGATTGCTCTGGCCTTGCTAGCTTGCCCTAGTCTTGGGTAATCACTATAGTTACCTGGAGCCCAGCAGATAGTTAACAATTCAACAATTTCTGCTGCAACTGCCTGGAGAGACGAGCAGCTTAGCCATTTATCGCAACTCATAAAAAGTAGTATGACACTCTCTTTGGTTTTGGCCAGGGCTTTGCGAATCTGTTGCTGACTAGTTTCTCAAATCTTCTCGCTCTTATTTCCATACCAATGATTGGCAAAAAAAAAGACATTTTCGATCAGTACTGATAACAACTTCTGATCAAAAAGTCACCCTTGTGTTCTAATAAGTCCCCCTCATTAGCTAATAATTCAGTTGAAGTACGGACTATTTTGTTTCTCTAGTGTCTGGGATCCTAGGTTACACCCATGATCTCCGCATCAAAGCTAGAGGACAGCCTCCCTAATGAGTAAGTCGCTATTCAACTCCTTACAGCTTGTTCACTTTTTATCTGTTACGGTCGTCACGACCAACTCATCACCACTCATCCAGAGGGATGAAATGCTAGGAGGGGATGCTGTATTAGGTAGTTACTGAACAGGCTGTATAAACCCTATATAAGCCCTGTCCATATCCGGCGGGGCTTTTCTCCGTCCTAACGGAACCTCAACAAAATCTTTAAACCAAAAGGGTGATAAAGCTAATGAGACCTGAAACGAGGGCAACTACCGTAATTGTAAAGTCTCGTAATTGAAAACTAAACACCAGCAACACCAACGAGACCAATAGGGTCATATTGACCCAATAAGGCCGATAATCCGCCTGAGTTGTGTTCACCTTTTGCAGGAATGTGACAGAAAAAAGCAGGGATCCCACCACAGCACGGGGAATCTGAGCAGGTAGACGGGGGAAGGGCAGATTGAGCCCAGAGGCAATCACCAGAGCTAGGGCAACCCCCAGCGGGAGAACCACCCACCACCCAGTTCCCGTAAAGATCTCAGATCCCACCCAGAAAGGGATCCCGAGACTGGCTCCCCAAAGCAGATGCAAATAGAAGCTCGGCTCCCGCAATAGCCCCAGACCGGTAGCCCGTGACTTGGTCTCTGGCGTCCATGTTTTTGGGGTTTTGGGGCGCTTGGCCATGCCTAGGATCCGAACAAACTCATATCCTCTACAATGCCTTGCCTTTGGGCTTTTGGCGAGGTGTCGTCGTGAACCGAGGGGACGGGTTGGGGTCAGGTGGGATCCAGGGCAGGCTTAGGGACAAAATCGCTCAAGTTACACCAAGAGGTGGCCCCTCTCTCCAGCAAGTCCCGGAGGATGGCAGCAGTGATGGGAGCGAGCAGGACGCCATTGCGATAGTGTCCAGTGGCGATGATCAGATTTTGGAACGTGGGAGCAAAGCCCAAAACGGGTGCCCGCTGGCCTGTGGGCCGAGGTCTCAACCCCATCCAGCTTGAGCGCAACTCAGCTTCCCCTAAGTGGGGATAGATCTCAATCGCCCGATCGATCAAACGCTGGATCCCTGTCAATGTGGTTCCTGGCAAGGAGGCTCCAAATTCCACCGTAGCCCCGATCCACATCTCCCCGGATGGCAGGGGCACCAGATGGAGATCCTCAGCGGTGATGACAGGGCCGCCAGGGATCCCTGGGGCATACACCCGCAAGGCTTGTCCTTTGACTGCTTGCAGCGGAATCGGCTGATTCAGGTGGGATCCCAGGGCTGTACTGCCCAATCCTGCTGTCAGAACCACGGTGGCGGCACTAATGGTGTGCTGAGGGGTATAGACGGCGTTGATCCGACCGGAGGTTTGCTTGAAATGGGTGACAGGTTGGTGAAAGAAGAACTCTGCCCCCTGTTGGCGAGCGGCCCCGATCAGGGCGTGGGTGAGAACGCTGGGATCCACCTGTCGATCTTGAGGGGAATAAATACCACCGCCAGCATAGGTGGCTGGATTGAGGTGGGGTTGGAGGGCGATGATCTGCTCAGGCTGATGGCCAGGGATCCCTTGCAACCTAAAGCCCTGCTCTTGCCTCACCGCTAGGGTCTCCTGCCACGTTTCCAGATCAGCAGAAGATTTGAGCAGATGCAAGATGCCGCGCCGATTGACAGGTAGTGTTCGCCCCAACTCAGCCTCAATAGTGGCGATGAAGGGGTCAAATTGCTCCAGACTCTTGAGCCGGAGCTGGGCAGCCGCTCCCCGAGGCTGCAGGGCTGAGACTCCGATTAACACCCCCAAGGCAGCACCCGTGGATCCCGAGGCTGGGGCAGCTTGATCCAGGCCAATCACAGATAGTCCAGCTCGGGTCAGTTCCCAGGCAATGGCGGCACCAATCACCCCACAGCCAATCACCACCACATCGGCTTTCATGGGCGAGAGTGACTGCTACGAGGGATAGATAGGGAGGGGCTAGCTGTTCTGGTGATCAAGGTTGCGCCGTTAGGGGGGGACTGATGGAAGATCACCACAGACAGGATGGGGAGTAAGGCATCCGTGATAGTGTGGTCAAAGATTGTGCCCATAGTCAAGCTCAAATCTTTGAGCTGATATTTGGGCTAACATTTGGCTTGCATTGAACTGATACTGACATTGGACTAAGACATTGTCCTCCCTCACAGGGGCTTTGCCCGCCGCCTGTTCCCATCCTATTGTGTTTGAGCGTCTTCTTTCTATGGATGAGCAACTGGAACTCTTGCAGAAACAAGCTCTGGCCGCAGTCGCCGAGGCTGACACCCTCGAAGCGCTGGAGCACATCCGCATCGACTACCTAGGAAAGAAGGGCAAGCTTTCGGCCATCTTGGGCGGTATGGGCAAGCTGTCAGTAGAAGAACGCCCCCGCCTCGGAGCGTTAGCTAATTCCGTCAAGGATGCCTTACAAGATGCCCTTGACCAACGCAAGGGATCCCTGGCTGAAGCCCAATTGCTCACTCAGTTGGAAGCTGAGCGGCTGGATGTGACCATGCCTGCCCCGCTGCGACCATTGGGCCGAGTCCATCCTTTGCAGGCGACGATGGATCGGATCTTGGATATCTTTGTGGGCATGGGCTATACGGTGGTACATGGCCCTGAGATCGAGACGGAATATTACAATTTTGAGGCTCTCAACACCCCTGCTGATCATCCGGCTCGGGATATGCAGGACACCCTCTATTTGGATAATGGCTATCTGATTCGCACCCAGACCTCCAGCGTTCAGGTGCGCTACATGCAACAGCATCAGCCCCCCTTGCGCATCGTCCATGCGGGTCGGGTGGTGCGGCGAGATACTGTGGATGCCACCCATTCGCCCGTTTTTCATCAGGTGGAGATTTTGTCCGTCAGCGAGAATCTCACCTTTGCTGACCTGAAAGGCACCTTGCGGGAGTTTATTACTCGCCTGTTAGGGGAGCGGGAGACTCGCTTTCGACCCAGCTATTTCCCCTTTACTGAACCCTCTGCTGAGATGGATGTCCGATTTGGGGATCGGTGGTTAGAGATCTTTGGCTGCGGTATGGTGGATCCCAATGTTTTTGAGGCTGTTGGGTACGATCCCGAACGTTATACCGGCTTTGCGGCAGGCTTTGGGGTGGAGCGGATGGCCATGTTGCTGCATGAGGTGCAGGATATTCGCCTGTTCTATGGCAGCGATTTGCGCTTCTTGAGGCAGTTCTAGGTCTCTAAACCCTAACGCTTGTGATCTCTCATGTCGTTTTCTGGATGGATTGAGTCTATGTCACAGGATCCCTTAGACCCAGATAGCTCCGATCAAAACACCCCTTTAAGTGGGGATCCCTCGGGGGAAGAAGAGGCTAAAGAGAGGCTTCCCAAGGTCACTCTGCAAGATGTTTTCAGTATGGCGCTGTTCTGTTTTTTGGTTTTATTTGTTGCTTATTTGGGTTGGAATCTAGTCCAGGCTCTACTGACTAAGGTTGTTGCCTAGTAATCCTTGGCAGAGATATCCCCACTATTAGGTAGTTCAGCAAGGGGCTTAAGCCCCTTATTTGTAATTGGTAGATTTATGCCACCGAGTATTAGATTAGGCACCTTGCCAATCTTTATCGAAAACCTCCCACTAAGTCCGAATCTGGGATAGCCAAATCAACGGCATAGCCTTCGACG
>JBHJNR010000314.1:0-2971 GCA_050330615.1 Cyanophyceae cyanobacterium | reverse complement strand
TCTGGGACATTCTCAAAGGGTGAAGTTATTATGCCAAGTATAGCACCTGTTGCTGGGTTCGGGGGCATCGAACCCCCTCACCCAGTCGCTCTACCTCCCCAGCCTAAAGAGGCAGGGGACTCACGCGATTTCGTTGAAGAATCGGGCACAACGGGCACAGAATCGATAGCTTAATCTTCCTCGTCGTCCTCAGTAGCAGAGTACACATAGTCCTCTTCAGATTCCGCCACCATGCCAGAAGCCTCAGCTTCTTTGGCCTGTTCGGCAGCCAGCTTGGCCTCACGCCACTTGGCGGCCATCTCTTCGGCCCCAGCATAAACCACTTGGGGATCCCGAGTCATATCACCTGGCTCTGCTTCCAATTGCTTAGTGGACAGCGAAATACGGCCCCGTTCAGCATCGAGGTCGATGATCATCACCTTGACCTCATCGTTGACATTGAAAACGCTGTGGGGGGTATCGATGTGGTCGTGAGAAATCTCGGAGATGTGCAACAGGCCACTGACCCCGCCAATGTCGATAAAGGCACCGTAGGGCTTGATGCCGCGCACTGCACCGATCACCACTTCGCCCACTTCCAGACGATTCATCTTGCGCTCCACCAAAGCACGACGATGGCTGAGCACCAAGCGGTTGCGATCTTCGTCCACTTCCAAAAACTTGAGGGGCAACTCTTCCCCCACCAAGTCTTCCTTGGGCTTGCGAGTGCTGATATGGGATCCCGGAATGAAGCCCCGCAGACCCTCGATCCGCACCAATGCCCCGCCTCGGTTGGTGGCGAAGATGTTGGAGCGGACGGTGGCGTCCTCGTTTTGGAGCTGGCGCACCCGCTCCCAAGCCCGCATGTACTCGATCCGACGGATAGAAAGGGTCAACTGCCCTTCATCATTCTCTTCGGTCAGGATGAAAAACTCGCGGGTCTCGCCAGGAGAGAGCATCTCAGAAGGATTCTCGATCCGACTGATGGACATCTCCTGCAACGGGATGAACGCCGCCGTCTTGGCTCCGATGTCGATCAGGGCGCCCCGAGGTTCCAAAGAAAAGACCGTCCCTGCCACAATCTCACCAGGGCTAAAGGAGTAGTCATACTTATCCAGCAGCGCGGCAAAATCTTCAAGGGAGAAGCCGACATCAATCGTTGCAGTAGCGGTTTGAGTCATGGTTGACAGGTAGAGCCTGGGAAAGCAGCGAAACGACAGGTTTACAGAATGGCAGGTACTGACAAAAGGCAGAGCTACTCAGGAAGGGGATGAACCCAAAGGCTCAGGGATCCCATCGCTGGGTCTGTCTTTCTGAATCTGACTTACTAGATCTGACTTACTAGATCTGGATTCAAAGAGGTCAGGGCACCTTTCTATAGAGTTCTATAGAGTGATCCCAGAGATATTTGGCCCAAGACAGAATGCAAGACAGAACAGATGCAATTTTGGCAGAGTAACATCATAGCCCACAACGATCGGGGCTCAAAGTCAATTTCCTCAAACTCATGCTAGAGTATCGGGCTGGGTTGTCAGGCTCAGTCCTCTCTTATTGTGAGATTGCTCTTCTTGTGAGATATCTCTTGTTGTGAGATGGGCTGTGGGGCGAGCTAAGAGACAGCCTCAAGCCAACTGTTGGATCGAGTATCTATGGCTGCTTTTGTCGATCAGGTCGAAATTGAAGTGAAGGCAGGCGATGGGGGCGATGGCATTGTCGCTTTTCGCCGGGAAAAATATGTGCCTGCCGGTGGCCCCTGGGGCGGCAATGGCGGTCGGGGTGGATCTGTCATTTTTGTAGCAGACTCAGGCTTGCAAACACTCCTGGATTTTCAGTTTCAACACGTTATCAAAGCGGATCCGGGCCGTAAGGGTGGCCCTAATAATTCCACCGGAGCGAGTGGATCCGATAAGCGGGTGCGGGTGCCCTGCGGCACGATGGTGCAGGCGGCCAATTCCGGCGAACTGTTAGGGGATCTGACCCATTCTGGCGAGGAGCTGATCGTGGCCCAAGGGGGTCGGGGCGGTATGGGTAATTCCCACTTCTTGAGTAACCACAACCGGGCTCCGCAAAAATGTACGCTGGGCAAACCTGGGGAACAGCGGCGACTGCGGTTAGAGCTAAAGCTGATCGCAGAGGTGGGGATCGTTGGTCTTCCCAATGCCGGCAAATCCACCTTAATTTCGGCGGTTTCTTCCGCTCGGCCCAAGGTGGCGGACTATCCCTTTACAACGCTAGTGCCCAACTTGGGGGTTGTCCGGCATCCTCTGCGAGATGGGGTGGTGTTTGCCGATATCCCCGGCCTGATCGAGGGAGCGCACCAAGGGGTGGGCTTGGGTCATGACTTCTTGCGCCATGTGGAACGCACCCGCGTCTTGATTCATGTGGTGGATGGTACCGCTGAGGATCCCGTGGCAGATTATCGCACCATTCAAGGGGAGCTGGCGGCTTACGATCCCCATCTGGCTGAGAAGCCCCAAATTTTGGCCCTCAATAAAATGGACGCCCTCGGGGATGAGGGAATTGAGGTGGTGCGGGAGTTTGAAAAAGCGGTAGGCTTGTCGGTCTTTGCCATCTCAGCCGTGGCGGGTTCAGGGATCCCTGGCCTGTTGGAGCGGGTGTGGACAGAGCTGGATGAAGCCCGACTGCATGAGGTGATCCTCAAACCTGAGCCGGTACAGGTTTAGACGTGCCCGCTAAGACGACGATTGAGTAATCTCACGTAAAGCTCCTGTGAGTTTGGAAGCCCCGCAACTTTAGTTCGGGGAGGAAAAGCGAGTCGGGCAACTTTAGTTGCCGTCTTGCTTCTTCATTGGTTAAACTTCTTCATTGGTTAAAATAGTCATACAGTGAATGCTTCTTGGGTATGGAACAGGTTCTGACCATTGCTTGCAAGCTGCGTGTGCCGGATGAGGTGAGCCCCCATCTGGACGAAACTTTGCAAGCCGTTGCCGATGCCTGTCAGTGGATCAATGAAACCGTAGATCCCAAGATG
>JBHJNR010000313.1:0-3963 GCA_050330615.1 Cyanophyceae cyanobacterium | reverse complement strand
GCTGAGATTGCGGTGGGATCCCTGACTAAAACCGAGAAAGATCTGCGGCGGGCAGTGCATATTGCCATCAAAGAGATCAGCGAAGATATCGAAGAAGGTTATCAGTTCAATACGGCGATTTCAGAGCTGATGAAGCTGAGCAATGCACTTCACGATGCTGGGATCCCTTCTTCCCCGGTCTACGCCGATGGGATCCGGTCGTTGGTGCTGTTGATGGCTCCTTTTGCCCCCCATATTGCCGAGGAATTGTGGCTGGCTTTGGAGGGATCCGAGTCTGTGCATCGCCAAACCTGGCCTACTTTTGACCCAGCAGCTTTGATTGCTGATTTGGTCACGGTTGTGGTGCAGGTGAATGGCAAGTTGCGCGGCAGTTTTGAAGCTCCTTCAGGAGTAACCAAGGAAGAACAAGAGCAGCTAGCCCGTCAGTCTGAAGCAGGCCAAAAATACCTGGATGGGGTCACCCCCAAAAAGGTAATCGTGGTGCCCAAAAAACTGGTCAACTTTGTGATTTGAGTAAACAGCTTGAGTGTGGCAAAGGGATTGGGCAGACCAGGCAAGGCAAGGGGGTTAAGCCCCTTGTTCTTAGTGGATAGATTGACGCCGCCGAGGTCTGAGATCCCTATGAGGCCAACCGCTTCCGGATCTGCTCTCGTACAGAAGTCACTGGGATCCGGTCGATCAGCTCGGCCATAAAACCATAGGTGAGCAGGTGGCGGGCTGTCTCAGGATCGATGCCACGACTTTGCAGATAGAACAACTCATGGTCTTCTAACTGGCTAATGGTGGCACCGTGGGCACATTTGACATCATCTGCGACGATTTCCAGTTGCGGGCGGGTGTAGATACGGGCCTTGTCCGACAAAATCAGGTTGCGGCTGGACTGGCTGGCATCGGTGTGTTGGGCCACTTGGCGAACCCGTAGGGTGCTATTAAAAGTGCCACGGCTGTGATCATCGGCCACACATTTGTGTTCTTGACGGCTGCTGCCCTCAGGGGCTTGATGGTCGATGATGGCATAGGTATCCGCCTGCTGGGATCCCGTCAAAATCGCCAACTCGTAGAGGTTGGTTTGGGCATGGGATCCCGACTGGAGGATCTCTTGGCTGTGACGGGTGAGGGCGGATCCCCCTTGCATGGTGTGGTTGGTGTAGCGGCTGTCGCGGGCTTGGTGAATGGCAGTGTGATTAAGCACATAACTGGCTTCAGATGCCCCTTGTAGCAACAGGTGAACTAAGCCCGCATTGGCTCCCGCCTGGATCTCCACCAGCGTATTGCTGAGATGGGCCGTGGGTTGGCTACTGCGGTGTTCTTCGATCAGGGTCAACTGGCTATTGGGGCTGGCAATTACCTGGATGTGGGCATGACTGGCGATATCGCTGGTGGGGGCATGGGTCAGACAAAGCACATGCACGGGCTGCTCAATCACCCCAGACACTTTCAGCACCAGCGTCTCAGGGCGACAGGCGGCATTGAGAAGTAGCCAAGCATCCGGCTGAGCAATGGATAAGGGAGCTTCGTTCACACTCTCAATTTGGATCCCGGCGGGCAGAGCTTCAAGCTTTGACAGGTTCGGGCAGTAGCGACCATTGACCAGCACCACCTGAGCCACCGCTTCGGGCCAAGTGGAGAGAACTTCCGGTGAAGGGTCTGGCTCAACCCTGGCAGGGGCATGAGCAGGACGAGCCAGCAGCTCCGACACATCGGTATACTTCCAGGCTTCATCCCGACGGGTGGGGATCCCCAGTTCACTGAGGCGGGCGATGGCCTGTTGACGCTGCGGTTGGGCGAGAAGCTCGGCCGGATAGCTCTGCAAAAGCTGCTGAATCCAGTCGCGGCCATGCAGTTGAGTGGGGGCAGAGGAGAGTGTCATAAGGATCCCACCTCTACAGCAGTACCTTGACCTGCACTCTGGGCTGAAATGCTAGCGGGATCCTGATCGCGGATCCAGTCATAGCCACGGGCTTCCAATTCCAGCGCCAAGGATTTATCTCCGGTGGTGACAATCTTCCCCGCTTCCATCACATGCACATAGTCGGGGGTGATGTAGTCTAAAAGCCGCTGATAATGGGTGATCAACAGCATGGCATTGTGGGCCGTGGCCAATTGATTGACCCCATCTGCCACAATGCGCAGGGCATCAATATCGAGACCAGAGTCGGTCTCATCCAAGATCGCCACTTTGGGATCCAACAGAGCCATTTGCAGGATCTCGTTGCGTTTCTTTTCTCCCCCCGAAAAGCCAGCATTGACACTGCGTTCCAGGAAGGCCGGATTCATCTTGACCACACTCAGTTTCTCGGCGATCAGGTCTTCAAAATCTAGCGAATCGATCTCCTCCTCCCCTTTGGCTTTGCGGCGGGCATTGTAAGCCACTCGCAAGAAGTCAGCATTACTAACCCCAGGGATCTCGATGGGGTACTGAAAGGCCAAGAAAACCCCAGCAATCGACCGTTCTTCCGGTGCCATCTCCAGAAGGTTTTCGCCCGCAAAGAGGATCTCTCCACCTGTGACCGTATAGGCAGGATGCCCCGCCAAAATCTTGGAAAAGGTACTTTTCCCGGATCCATTTGGCCCCATAATGGCGTGAATCTCTCCCGCCTTGATCTCCAGATTGAGACCTTTGAGAATGGGCTCTCCAGCAACACTTGCCGTCAGATCTCGAACGGATAAAAGGGTGGGACTATCAGGGTTCAGCATGGGTTGAATTCGCTCTAAATCAGAAAAAACTAACGTTACAGGCTCAAAGCAGTCGCAAGTCTGGAGCATGGCAAGCCAACCAGCGATCCAACTGTGATCCAGCGGTGGGATGGCGACCGCCTTGGCAGGCCCAACTCAACAGGGATCCCAGGATCGGAAAGCGGGAGATTTGTTCACAAATGGGATCCCCTATCACCACCAATCGAGCCAGATGTTCGCAATTCCAGGCCAACAGATCATAGGGCCAAGATTCAAACAGAACAAGGCTGTGGCGGAGGCGACCGATGACAATGGCCGGATCTTGAGTTGGGATCCCAGGGACGGGATGAATGCCTCGGTCAGCAGACGATAGAATCCGCCAATCTTGGGGACCAGTGTTGAAAAAGTGAGTATCTGAGAGCCCAATGCCATAGTGCCAAGCCAGACCAGGGGCTCCAAACCAATGCAGGAGACACCCATAGCGTGAACTCGTGGGATCCGAGTGGAGCTCAATCTGCTCGAAAAGGTTCTCCACAAAGGGTGAGCACCTGAAGGCTGAGGTTGGTTGATGGACAGGCCTAGGGTTAACGGCGATCAAGGTACAATATCCTGCTCAAAACGTCTCTAAAGCCAGAGAGCATCATGCTCTCAACCTCTCAACAGTTAAAATCAACAGCTATAAACCATCCCAAAAGATGGCTAGGAGTGGTTAACCCACCGTCCCTTCTAGCTTGAGGCTGAGCAGGCGATCGGCCTCCACCGCAAATTCCATCGGCAGTTGGTTAAACACATCCCGACAGAAGCCACTGATGATCATCGACACAGCATCTTCTGTGGAGATCCCCCGTGACTGGAAGTAGAACAACTGATCTTCGGCAATCTTGGAGGTGCTAGCTTCATGTTCCACCTTGGCGGTGGAGTTTTGCGCTTCGATGTAGGGGAAGGTATTGGCCTGAGACCGATCTCCAATTAGCAAGGAATCACACTGAGAATAGTTGCGGGATCCCTCGGCTTTTGGCCCCATTTTGACCAAGCCCCGATAGCTGTTTTGGGACTGTCCGGCGGAGATGCCTTTAGAAACGATGGTACTGCAGGTGTTTTTGCCCACATGGAACATCTTAGTGCCCGTATCCGCCTGCTGATGATTGTTGGTCAGGGCCACCGAGTAGAATTCACCCACGGAATTGTCGCCCGCCAAGATGCAACTGGGGTACTTCCAGGTGATGGCCGATCCGGTTTCCACCTGCGTCCAGGAGATCTTGGAATTGCGCCCCTGACAAAGCCCCC
>JBHJNR010000312.1:0-2185 GCA_050330615.1 Cyanophyceae cyanobacterium | reverse complement strand
TCCTTCAAGGGCGGGGAGGATGTCAACGAGTCTATTAGGATGAGGGGAAACGTACGCACGCCTCTCTCATGCCCTCCCCATCATCACAACTGGATCCCGTTGAGGTGGATGACCACGCCCCCAAGGCTGAGATGTCAGGATCCCAGGCTGTGGATGCAGCTGATTTCCGGCAATCGCATCCCCATCAGGCGGGCAATACGGATGATCCGAACCTCACCAGCTCACCCGAGAGTTTATCCCCAGAAAGTCCTGGCCGAGAGTCATCCCCGCAGGGATTGGGCTTTTGGGGGTTGGTGCAAGAAGATATCGCCTGTGTCTTTGACCGAGATCCGGCGGCCCGTAACCGCTGGGAAGTGATATTGACCTATCCAGGGGTACACGCGCTGTTTTTACACCGTATCGCCCATCAACTGTGGCGGCGGGGCTGGCGGTTTGCAGCTCGGTGGCTCAGCGCCTGGGCACGGGGCTGGACATTAATAGAAATCCACCCGGCAGCTCAGATTGGCAGACGCTTCTTTATCGATCATGGCTGCGGTGTGGTGATTGGCGAGACGGCACAGGTGGGAGATGATGTCACCCTCTATCACGGTGTGACGTTAGGGGGCACCAGCTGGGATCAGGGCAAACGTCATCCCACCCTAGGGCATGGGGTCATCGTGGGGACGGGAGCCAAGGTTTTGGGGCCAGTGGTGATCGGCCAAGGTGCCCGCATTGGAGCCAATGCTGTGGTGTTCCAAGATATTCCTGCGGCCATGACGGTGGTAGGGATCCCTGGCCGGGTGGTATTACCCCCTCATCGTCGTCGTACCCCTGTTCATGGCATCGATCTCGATCATCACCTCATGCCTGACCCGGTGGGCAAAGCCATCGAGCGGCTGTTGAGCCGGATCGAGGATCTAGAGGCCGAGGTAGAACAGCTCAGGACCCAAGGGATGCCGGGATCCCTGGAGAGCGAAGATCTGCCTCATGGGGATCCCGAGGCTGAACAACTGCACCTGTAGGGATCCCGTTGTAGGACTCCTTGTTAATTGGCTTTTCTCTGAGGGCGGAGGGTCAGTCTACGCTGGGACATCCTTGAGCTAGCCGATGACTAGGATCCTATTACTCAGATTCGAGTTGATCCACAAAGATATCGTCCAGGGGAATATCGAGAGCGGCGATCACCTTCGTCCAGAAGTTCATGAAGCCAATTAGGGCACTCAGCTCCACCAAGTCTCCGTCATCCGGCCAAGCGGTCTTGAGCTGGCTAAAGAAGGACTCTGTGATGGTCATGGTCGGGGTAGTCATGCGCTCGGCATACTCGATGGCAAGCTTTTCGGTGGGGCTAAACAGGTCACTATAGCGAGCTTGGGCCACCGCCGAGATCCGGGCTTCGCTGGCACCATGCTGCTTGGCCTGGAGAGTGTGGTAGGGCAGGCAATAGTGACGGCAGCCGTTGATCTGCGAGATGCGGACACTGATCAGCTCTTTGAGTTCTTCAGAAAGGCGCGGGTTCTCGGCATGAATCGCTCCATAGAGCCGCATCACCGCCTGCATCAACTGGGGCTTGTGGGCCAAGGCTTTGAGGGGATTGAGTGCCGTGCCGTAGGTCTTTTCGAGGCTTTCGTAAACCTTTTGGAGCTGCTTGTCGGCTTGCTCGGCTGTGACCAAAGGGATCCGCATGGATAAAGACTGGGGAAACGGTGTACTCGGCCTATTACTTTATCGCGTTTTGGGTACGTTTCGAGAGGGTTTCGGGATCCCTGAGGGGGGAGAATCGGTCACCTATAGACCTTCTAGCTGCTCCACTTGACGGCTGGATTCGGTTTCCAGAGTCCCTCCGACAGTGCCCCGAATCTGGTTGGGTTGGCGGATCAGATCAACAGGGGCAGAAGGAGCGGTAGGGCTAACCTCTAGGGATCCCGGATCGGATCTCAGTTCTGTGCTGGCGGGAGCTGGATCTGGGGATGGAGAGGGCAAGAATTGTCGATAGCCCAGAAATCCTAAAGCAATAATCACCGCCACCAGTAATAAGCCTGCCATCGTCAGCCCTCCTATTGTTTGAACGGTGTTTGATCAACAGCCCATGGCGCGAATCCATAGAGCGAATTATAGGCTGAGCCTTGGAAATGGGATACAACCCCCGTCCTTCTAGGACGGCTTTTTGCCTTGCTGCTCAATGTATTCACGAACCACTTTGATAGGG
>JBHJNR010000311.1:0-2849 GCA_050330615.1 Cyanophyceae cyanobacterium | reverse complement strand
CAAAGGGGCCACATAGTCGGGATGATAGACAAAGGGAACCCCCATGATCAAACCTCTCCCATCAATTCAGTCACAGCAATTCAGTCAAAAAAAATGCACTTAGCGGCGTTAATCTACTAACGAACAACAAGGGGCTTAAGCCCCTTGCCTGAGCTTCCCTATGATAGATAGCTCTCCGCCAAGGAATACCAGTCACAGAAACAGGCGTCTCGCAAAAAAAACTCCCGGCTCGTCACTGGTCCCAACGGGTTCAGTAGCTGACCGGAAGTTTTTGAGATAGCCATTTCCCCAGCAATAGTGCTCTTAGTGCAGGTAAGTATAGGCCCGCAAGCTGCCCTCAAAATGAGCCTGCAACAGATTGGCTTCTTTCAAGGTGATCCGCTTCTCTTGCAGTGCCGCCTCAGTGGCGTCATGGATCCGCTCCACCAAGTCCTCGCTGTTGTACTGGACGTAGGTGAGCACCTCACTGATGCTGTCCCCTTTCACCACTTGGGCCACACGGTAGCCGTCTGGCTTCAGCTGGATCTGCACCGCGTTGGTATCCCCAAACAGGTTGTGCAGATCTCCCAAGATCTCTTGATAGGCTCCCCCTAAGAAGATCCCCAGCAGATAGGGCTGATCATTCAACTCATGCAGCGGCAGCACAGAGGCAGTCTTGCCATCGTCATCAAAGAAGCGGGTGATCTTGCCATCGCTGTCGCAGGTCAGATCCGCCAGAGTGCCCCACTGACGAGGCTCCTCGTTGAGACGATGGATCGGCATGATGGGGAAAACCTGATCAATCGCCCAGCTATCGGGCACGGACTGAAACAACGAGAAGTTGCAGTAGTAGGTGCTGGCCAACAGCTCATCCAAGTCCGTCACCCCCACGGGATCCCGTCCGGTCAATTGCAGGTGCTCATACGCCAGGGTGCAGATCTTATCGCAGCAGTTCCAATAGAGCTGCTCAACTCTGGCCCGCTCCTCCAAGCTCAGATCCCCATCGGTGAACAAGCGCAGAGCAGCATCCTTGAGATCTTGAGCGCGACGATATTGGGCCGTCAGGATTTCTTTGTCGATGTGGTGGTAGAGCTCATTCAGCTCCTTGACCACCTCAGCATCCTCATCCAACACAATGGGCACCTGACCCACCAAGCTGTGGTTGCAGCCCAATACGTCGAACACCAATACCGACTGGTGCGACATCACCGCGCGACCACTCTCACTGACCAAAGCCGGGGGATCCACGTGGTATTGCTGACAGGTGGTCAGAACCGTTTGGACGATGGTGGCAGCATAGTCTTCAATGCTGTAGCTCTGGGAGGTATGAGCCATCGACTGGGTGCCGTCATAGTCGATGCCCAGGCCACCGCCCACATCCAGGTAGCCCATGGGTGCCCCCATCTCCGTCAGCTCCACATAGACCTGGCAAGCTTCCCGCACCGCCCGACCATGTACCCCCACTGTCGAGATCTGGGATCCAATGTGATAGTGCAGCAGCTTGAGGCAGTGGAGCAGACCCGCTTCTTTGAGCTGGGTGATGGCCGCCAAGATCTCGGTGGCACTGAGGCCAAACTTGGCCCGCTCTCCGGCGGAGGTACCCCAGCGTCCGATCCCTTGGGCTGACAGCTTGGCTCGGATCCCTAAGATGGGGTCGATGCCCAGCCTTTTGGCCACCTCAATCACGAGGGTGAGCTCGTGCATCCGTTCGAGGACGATGATCGGGGTGCGGCCCAATCGCTGGGCTAGCAGTGCCGTTTCGATATACTCCCGGTCTTTGTAGCCATTGCAGACCAATAACGCATCCGGCGTATCCAGATTAGCCAACGCGATCAGCAGCTCGGGCTTGGATCCCGCCTCTAGTCCGTAGTGGTAGGGGCGACCGTGGGCCACTACTTCTTCCACAAGGTGGCGCTGTTGGTTGACCTTGACCGGATAGACCCCCCGATAAACGTTGGGATAGTCCACCGCCGCCATGGCCTGATTGAAGCTCTCGCACAACCGTTGGATCCGATTGGCGACGATATCAGTAAAGCGGATCAGCACCGGCAACTGGATGCCACGGGCTTGCAGATTGGTCACCAGCTCAAAGAGATCGATCCCGTGGGCCGATAATACTTCATCGGCGGAAGCGGGATCCTGTTGGGTTAAACATCGTCCGTCCGGCGTGACCTCAACGTGCCCCTCTTGATTGACATGAAAATAGGGCGCACCCCAACCGCTAACGCGGTAAAGTTTTTCGCTGTCCTGTACGGTCCAGGGTGAGCGGGTCAAAGTCGGCATATGCTTTCCCCCCAGAGATGGATTGTCACAGTGGGATCCCTGACGAGCAAGCTGTCACAGAATCCACAGAATCATCAAGCTAACGATTTTATCCGGGATACGTCAAGATCTGCCCGGAATTTCCATTTTAGAAAAAGCTAAGGCCCCAATCAGTAGACTCCTGATGGGGCCACGATTTAGGCTGTTGAGGTCAGATCAGATGCTTACGAAAAAATCTCTGCTTTACGCTGATTTACTGCCAAAACCTCGATTTTCCGCGTTCTTTTGCCAGTGTGCCTTAGGGATCCTCTCCCACACGGATGATGGAGGGATCCCTGAGTCTGTCTGGTGCAGCCTCTGGGTTGGCTCTATCGTGGTGAGGAGAGAGAGGAAACAGTCCCTGAGTCATAGAAAGCTATTCTTACTTCACCAACATTTTCTCAGAATCCCACTCATCCTCTGGAATCTGGTTCGCCGAGATCTCAGAGTTTTGACATACTCCCCGACCTGAAGGATCGGGGATTCAAACAGCCGCTTCGCATGACCTCGGGTCTACACGGTCTGTTCTTTCTGGCTCATCCACAACACTTAGATCGATGGGTTGCCCC
>JBHJNR010000310.1:0-5598 GCA_050330615.1 Cyanophyceae cyanobacterium | reverse complement strand
AGGGCATACGGAAACGGGGCTAGAAATAGCCGCAACGTCTGGGGACACAAACACCGCTGGATTAGTGGGGCAACCCATCGATCTAAGTGTTGTGGATGAGCCAGAAAGAACAGACCGTGAGGCTGTTTGAATCCCCGATCCTTCAGGTCGGGGAGTATGTCAACCACATAGGGCACTCCAGAAAAGAGAAAACAAGTCAAATAGGCTGAGGGAACTATCTCCATCCATCCCCCTGTCGGCCCTGATCAACCCAACCGATCCCCACCGTGCTCTGGGATATGGGCCTATTTTTGGCTAAACTTTGGCAAGCCGAGCTGCCAGGATCCTGATCACGCCCATGCTGAACGCCATCGCCCGTTTTTTCAACAAGATCCTCTATCTTTTACAGGAGACTGTGCTCGGCTTGCAACGGGGGGGCTGGCTGAATTGGGCCGCCGTCAGCACCCTGACCGTACTTCTGTTTTTAGTCGGCATCAGCCTACAACTGTCCTGGGGACTGGATTCCACGGTGGCATCGTTGGGTACCCAAGTGGAGATCTCGGCCTATCTCACCCCAGAAGCCCAAGGGAACGAGTTGGGGGAACAGGTACGCCAATTTCCTCATGTGGCGAACGTAGAGGTGATCAGCCGTGACCAAGCCTGGCGGGAGCTACTGGTGGATATGGGGATTCAAGATCCCCAATCTGTTTCCGAGCAACTGGGGGATAACCCTCTGGTGGACGCCCTACGGATCCAGGCGGAAAGCACCGAAACCATCGGCCCTCTCGCAGACCAGGTAAGAACCCTAACCGGAGTCGATGAGGTCTATTATGGCGATCAGGTGATTCGCCAGTTGGGGGAAGTGCGAGATACGATTCGCCTGGGATCCCTGACCATCACGGGCGTGTTGACTCTGACCACGGTTGCGGTAATCACTACCACTATCCGGTTGATCGTGATGGCCCGTCGCCGCGAAATTGAGGTAATGCGTCTGGTGGGAGCCACCTCAGCCTGGATCTATCTGCCCTTTATTCTCCAGGGATCCCTGTTTGGCCTGATTGGGGCAGCAGGGGCATGGGGTATGGTGGCGGGTTCGGAGCAAATTCTACAAGATTTACTCTCTCAAGTGATCGCACTGCCGTTCCTACAAATCAGTAGTGCTGATGGCCTGGAAAGCTGGCTCCTACCCTCCATCCTGCTGGGTATGGGGTTATTCTTGGGCACCACCAGCAGCCTGATCGCAGTCCGCAAGTCAGGTGCCCGATAACCTATTCTCATCACTGAGGCTGAATTAGCTGACAACGCTGGAGGATCCCTCTGGCAAAATGGGCATCATGGCCCGTTCTACCTCAGCCCCGATCGCCGTCAACTTCTCATCCAGCCGCTCATAGCCTCGGTCGATATGACGCAAGCCTCTAATGGTGGTGGTGCCATGGGCAGCTAAGCCCGCCAAGACCAAAGCTGCTCCGGCCCGTAGATCGGTGGCCAATACCGGCGCGCCCGACAGGCTAGGAACGCCACGGATGATGGCTACACCATTCTTAATGCGGATATCAGCCCCCATCCGGCATAGTTCTGGCACATGGTGCATACGATTTTCAAACACCGTCTCTTGGATCGCACTGTCCCCTTCTGCCAAACTGGCCAAGCTCATGATCGGAGCCTGAACATCTGTGGGGAAACCGGGATGGGGCAGGGTTTCAATATCAGTACCCCGGCACAGCCAACCAGACTCGAGTCGAGCAGGAGAGACTTCTAAGTAATGGGATCCCGCTTCACGCACATGGATCCCCATCGCCCGCAGCTTGGCAATTACAGGGCTGAGATGATCGCTCACCACAGGCCCCACCAGTAAGGTGGAACGGGTGATGGCCCCCGCCAATAAGAGCGTACTGGCCTCAATGCGATCTGGGATGACGTTGTAATCGGTGCTGTGTAGCCGCTGCACCCCTTCAATCACAATTGTATTAGTGCCATCTCCCCGGATCCGTGCTCCCATCGAGCGACAAAAATCGGCCAAATCCACCACTTCCGGCTCTTGCGCAGCATTTTCGATCAGGGTCTCCCCTTCTGCCAGTACCGCCGCCATCATCAGCGTTTCCGTCGCCCCCACACTGGGGTAGTCCAAGTAAATCCTGGCCCCCTTCAGTTGACGAGCATGGGCCTGCACCACCCCATGCTCGATCTGCACGGTAGCCCCCATCGCCTGCAAGCCCCGTACATGCAGATCCACCGGACGAGCCCCAATGGCGCAACCGCCGGGCAGAGGAACATGAGCCACCCCCAACCGCGCCAGCATGGGGCCCGTGATAAAGAAGCTGGCCCGCAATTGGCTGACCAACTCATAGGGAGCCTGCTTGGCTTCCAGGTCACGGGCATCAATCTCTAGGGTGGAGCCATCATGAATGACCTTGACCCCCACCGAACGCAAAATCTCCCGCATCCGCCGGATATCCATCAGGTTAGGGACATTGTGAATCCGACAGCCTTCAGGTGACAGCAGGGCACCCGCCATCAGGGCCAGGGCAGAATTCTTGGAGCCACTCACCCGTGCCTCCCCCCGCAAAGGATGCCTGCCGGTGATGCGGAGGACAGGCTCGGATCCCTCCAGCTCCAGATCTTTGACTGGATTAGATCCCAAGGATGATTGATTCAGAAATACGTTGCTCACAGAGTCCTCCCTTCCGATCTTACGGAGTGAACATGAGCCCTAACGGGTTGGGATCAATAGACATCCCAGTCAAGAGTCGAGTGAGTTCTAATCCCAGATAACATATCTAGATCAAACATCAGCTCAGGCTCAGAGATGGGATCCCAGGTTAGGGGTGGACAGGGTTAATCGTGTCCAGAGTGGGGAGAGAGGAAGAAAAACAGTGAAGTCACAATAAAACCACCATCATCTGGATTAATCCAACCTTGAGGTCAAAGACCCAAGACTGAATCGCCCGTCAGAGGCTAATCACTCACTGAAAGAGCGCCCAAAAGTGCTCACGAAAAAAGGAACATCGCCACTCAACACACAGAGTGGGAGGCTGAGATTATCGGGCACCGATCAGTCTCGGAAGGGTCAATTCTGAACTGCACAGGCATTATTCAGGTTCAACCAACTCAAAAGTGCTCGAACAATCCTTGCCAAACCCAACAACTGGTCTCTATATTACCGCTTCTGATCAAAACTGGTGGGGCAAGAAATCAAAAGCCTTGGTTAAGTCTGCCCCAATGCCCATGTAAAAAGGGATCCCCAAGCCTCAACTCAGGGATCCCCGTCGCACCTATCATCCCCACTCCAGGCTTATTCGTAGAGCCAAGCGCTAGAGGCAGGAGACCAAATGGTCAGTTCTTCTGGCTTAAACCAAAGGGCGATCTCACGGGTGGCCGTTTCGGTGGCATCCGATCCGTGGATAATGTTGCGGCCAATATCGATGCCAAAGTCGCCCCGGATGGTCCCAGGCTCAGAATCCAATGGGTTGGTCTTGCCAATCATCTTACGGGCAGCAGCCACCACCCCTTTGCCTTCCCACACCATAGCCACCACAGGCCCTGAGGTAATGAACTCTACCAATCCGCCAAAAAAGGGGCGCTCTTTGTGCTCGGCATAGTGAGCCTCAGCCAGCTCTTTACTCACCTGCATCAACTTGAGGCCCACCAGTTGAAAGCCCCGAGATTCTAGGCGGCTGACGATGGTGCCCACCAATTGCCGCTGCACCCCATCCGGTTTGATTGCCAAAAATGTCCGTTCCATGATCTCCCCTACGCGATCTCTAAACCGCTATTTAGGCTACCACGGGACATTCCTACCGAGAGACACTGCCCCAGGGATCCCGATCAGGCAGAACATCACAGCCCAGTCCCCACCCAAGAGAAAAAATCAGGTCTACAATTCCCAGACCAGAAGCCTTGGGATCCATAGCAGGATCCATAGCATCCATGCCTTGAGAAGATCCCAGGCTTACCCCAGATATCTACCCTGGAGATTTACCCCAGATATCTACCCCAGATATCTACCACTGAATAATCTTGTTCTTGACCGCCGCCATACACATTGCCACACGGGCATTCATCTCGTCATCGCCCTCAAAGATATCCAGCTTCTCTTTCAGCCGTTGAATGCAGTTTTGCACCGTCTTTTTGCTGGTGTGGATCCGGTCGGCAATCGCTTGGTCGGTTAGGGCATCTTTACACAACAGGTTCAACACCTCCACCTCCCGCTCCGTCAGCTTGGTCAGGCCACGCAGTTCACGGGGCATCCGCAATTCTCCATTCAGGGCACTCTTGGCCCCTTCCAAAAAGACACTACGGCGCTCCATCTTGTTCACTGCCGCAAATCCGCCCTGATGGCGACTAATCAGCCCCACCAGAGGAGTTAGCAACAATGGCTCACTGGAATAGGCCATCACATTTAGGGTGGGATAGGTCTCAAAAATGTGCCGCAGCAGCTCTAGACCAGGTTCTCCAGATTGTTCGCCGCTGGTTTGGCCGTAGAGAATATCGGTCACCGCCAGATCGGGAATCTCGTGCTTGAGGCGGGCTTTAGCTTCCTCGGGGTTGGTCACCATTGAGCAAATCGCATTGCCATCTAGACGTTGCAACCATTCCCCATTGTTTTGGGCCACTTCGGGATGATCTTCCACAATCAAAAACTTGAGTGGGCCGGTGCGTTCGTCAGTCATGGTAGATCCTTCGGGCATAGCCTTCGGTGGCACAGTCATGGTTTGCAGAGTGAGTATGATTTCACTGTAGATCAGTCTACCGTGAGTGTTTGAACCGTCGCTGGCCGGGACGCGCCGGATCGGAGGGGACAAAGGGATCCCTTAGATAGCCCACAACCGCAACTGACTTGACCAGATGATGTCCCCAAGGCTGGAGAAAAGGGTCTATCTTGACAGGGCATTATCCCCAATCCGGCAAGAGACTTGAGATGGCCCATCCCCACTGGCGTGCCCTGATTCAGGGATCCCTCCATCGTCACCGCACGGATCCCGGTGCTCGCTATGTGCAGTTGGCCACCGTGGATCCCAGCGGATACCCCCGTAACCGCACCGTCGTCTTTCGGGGGTTTCTAGATAACTCAGATCTGCTGCAATTTGCCGTCGATAGCCGCAGCGAAAAACTGGCCCACATTCAAGCCAATCCACAAGCCCAAGTCTGCTGGTATTTTGGCAAGACACGGGAGCAATTTCGCATTACGGGATCCCTAATCCCAATTCTGGATCCCCAGATGACTCAAGAGATGACTCAAGCTGGTGCAGAAGACCAACAGCACCATCATCGCGACCGCAACCGCCTGTGGTCTCAAATGTCAGAGCGAGGACGGCTGCTGTGGTATTGGCCTGCCCCCAAGGGATCCCAGGCGGAGCCATCAGCCTATATCACCCAGTTGCCTGCTGAAGCGGTGGATCCCCCCGCCAATTTTGTCCTGCTGCTGCTCGATCCAGTCGAGGTCGATCATCTTCAGCTCAAAGGAGATCTGACCTATCCCCAATTGCGTCAGGTGTTTAGTCGGATGGGATCCCAGTGGCAGCACCGCTCCGTCAATCCCTAGAAGTTAGAGACTGAATAACCGCCAAAAACAAATCTACGCCTCGTCTTCGCCCTCATCAGCAGCAATCAAAGACTGTA
>JBHJNR010000309.1:0-5814 GCA_050330615.1 Cyanophyceae cyanobacterium | reverse complement strand
ATGCAATGGCAGCCAGTTGGAGAAAACGGCTTCCCTGAACTACCGAACTATCCTGGGCAAGCGTATTACCGCTACTGAAGCCTGTCGTTACGATGCGGTCAGGTGGGTTTTTAGGCCATCCTTACTTTACCCCGAAGCCAGTGTGAAATCAAATTGTTCGGCCTTGCCTCACGCGGCTTTCATCCCGACACTCACCCTGCGGGTAGAGTGCGGGGCTTTCGCCGCATTAGCTAAAATGTGCCGGATAGCGTGTCCTTCAGCACTGTCCGAGCCGCTAGGTGTTTGCGGGTGGACTCCAAGATCTCACCTTCCCGCCGGAGGCGAGCCGCTGTGTCCTGCAACTCTAAGAGGGACTGTTGTTCCTCCACAGCCCCTTGAAAATTACCCGCGATCCAGTAGGACAATTCCGTTGGGGTGTCAGGCAACTCATCAGGCAGTTCAATATCCCGCTCAGTCAGCTTGCTAGAGAGCCGCACCACATCCCGCAAAAGCCCCACCACCTCATCCATCAACAGGGTGTGGTCTTCACCAGTGGCTTCATCCTCAATCCATTGCACTAACCCAACTCGAAACGGCTTCTGCCGCACATAGTCCAATACCCGAAACCGCTGTTGCCCCAGCGTCAAAATATTCATCCGGTCATCCGGGAGACGCTGCACCTGTAAAACTTCCGCACAACTGCCCACCGAAGCCGGGGCTCCTGTCTCAGGATCAAATAACAACACCCCAAAGCGGCGGTCGCTCTCCATGATCGAGTTGATCATCATCCGATAGCGCGGCTCAAAGATATGGAGTGGGAGGGGCCGACCGGGAAACAGAACCACCTCAGGCAAGGGAAAGAGCGGCAGTTCACGCATAGTGAGGGAGGAGGATAGCGGCATGGGCGTAGTGCAAGAATCTCAAAAAATAGGCTGTATCAAAGCAATCTGCTCTGAGTTTAACCTATCCCATCAAAGCTGCCCCAGTTCTTGAGAACGCTGCCATGCCACCCATACCGCCTGCATGAGGGTAGCTCGCAGGGATCCCTGTTCGAGGGCATTGATGCCGGCAATGGTGGTGCCCCCAGGGCTCGTGACCCGATCTTTGAGCACGGCAGGATGTAGATTCTCCTGTTGCATCAAGGTGGCAGTTCCCAACAGGGTCTGAATCGCCAATTGAGTGGCCACGGGTCGAGCCAACCCCACTCGCACACCGCCATCAATCAGGGCTTCGGCAATTACCGCGATATAACCTGGCCCGGATCCTGATAGAGCGGTGACCGCATCCATCTGGGACTCCGGTAGCCACAAAACGGATCCCACTGCCTCAAAGATGGCGGTCGCCGCTTGAGTCTGTGCTGGGGTCACGGTTGGACTGCCACAGAGTGCTGTCATTCCAGCCCCCACCAACGCCGGCGTGTTGGGCATGGCCCGCATCACCGAGCGCTGAGGAAAGGCCGTGGTCAGTTCCTGCAAGCGGATCCCAGCCATGATGGAAATAACACTTTGACCGGAAAGCCCAGTTTTTGCCGGATTGAGATGCGTTGGATCTAGGTGCGTTGGATCTGGATGCGT
Organism: Cyanophyceae cyanobacterium; assembly: GCA_050330615.1. Lineage (GTDB taxonomy): Bacteria > Cyanobacteriota > Cyanobacteriia > Thermostichales > Thermostichaceae > JAAUUM01. The sequence continues at coordinate 4,261 of JBHJNR010000309.1, read as the reverse complement.
TAAGTCAGGGCTTGAGGTGGCTAGCTGGGCGGCAATGATCGGAAACACCTGTGGCTTGATGGCCAGGATCAAGATCTCGGCTTCAGCGGCCACATGGTTGTCCGGCAACACCTGGATCCCCAGCTCTTGGGCCAGCGACTCCGCTTGGCTGGCATTCGGCTCACTCAGTCCAACCTGAGTCGGCTCATATAACCCTGATTGGATCAGCCCCCGCAAGAGAGCTGATCCCATTGCTCCGCCGCCAATGATGCTTAAGGCTAAGCTCATCGGGCAATCGGATTCCAGGGCTTCAAATGGCTACTCTTCACACCTGGCCTACGGCATCGGCATATCCAGCCGACCAGATGGGGGTCGGGGTCTGGAGAGGTTGTAAAGGAGTGTCAATCACCCGCGTCGAAGGGGTGGAAACCGCCACACAGCTCGGAGTGAACAAAAAGATATTTTCGCCAATCCGCTCTTGGTGACCATCAATGGCAAAGGTGCCCCCGGCCACAAAATCCACTGAGCGCTGGGCATCAGCAGGCTCCATCAAGGTCAAGTTCATGATCACGCTTTTGCGTTCTCGCAGGCTTTGTACCACTTGGGCCATTTCGTCAAAGCTGCGAGGCTCCACCACCATCACTTCGCTGGTGATCTGATTGGTAGTTGGCATACTGATCACGTTGCTCCCTCCAGGATGAACCAATGACCGTTCGCGGGATCCCGTGCGTCGTTCCCGGCTATTCCATTGCTTAGACTCGGCCCAAGAGCGATCACGAGCATCAGCAGCAGTTTCTTCCTCAGGGTGGCTAGTTAGGACAGGGCCTTCACTGTAGCGGCGAGAGGGTTGCTGACCTTCTCCATACAGATCTTGATAGGCATCGTGCCCGTCCAGATCCGAATAGTCTTCTAGGGCATCCACAGGATCATTAAATCCAACCAGATCCCGAACTCGTGACAGCCATCCACTCATTGACTCAACTCCCCATCCCTAAGGTTGATATTCGCGTGATATGCAATCTATTAGCCCAGCTCAGTGGCCCAATGTAGTTTGACACAATAACTTAGCACCGTACTCATACGCGATGATTAATGCGCTGACTTGATCTGTGACCCACTCTAGAGTTGTGATCCACTCTATGAGCCTAGAATAAGCCCTAATGGCATGACCTTGGCTCTTAAAATGGGGATCCAATCAAATTGGGGATCCAATCGTTGGCATCAATCTGGTATAGAGTCTACCGAGGCAATCCCAAAATGTCACGTATGACTAGCACCAATGACTAGTTAAGTGACAAGGATATTGTCAACACTATTTTGCTATCACATAGTAACTGAATCTGACTAGATCGCTACCATTTCTACCATTTATTCAATCTCTCCTAGTGCAAACCAGCCATCTTGGGGTTTGTTGAGCCCTTCAGGTAGCGTCAACAGCAAAAACACCTGGAAGGATAAAGACATCGCAGGGGCATTCCGTAACATCCAGATTCAATTCTTGGATAATCATTAATATTTAGTCAGGCTATGAGGGACTGAGTACTAGGCATGTGCAAAGAGAGACCGACCTAGCCGGATTTGGGTAGTGCCTGCCTTGATGGCTAAGGGATAATCCCCCGACATTCCCATGGAGATGACTGTGGGCTGAATGATGCCCCCAGAGCGCTGCGATAGCTCTTGGGCCAAGCGAGGCAGCGACTGAAACAGAGCCTCTACCTCAGGATCCTGGAGCCCCAAGGGTAAGATGGTCAGTACCCCTTTGATCGAGAGAGCCTGCAGATGACTCAGATCGGGCAGTTGCTCCCAGAGATCGTCCTCCATCCAACCATATTTGTCGGGATCCGGGGCCAGTTTGATTTGCAAGCTGAGGGCAGGAGGATGGGTCAGATTTTGAGCCCGCTGATCTAAGGCTTGGGCCAGTCTGAGGCTGTCGACGCTATCGATCCAGTCAAAAAGTTCTAGGGCTGCTTTGGCCTTATTGCTCTGGAGATGGCCGATCAGATGCCAGGTGATATCGGGATGGCTGTGCTGGAGTTCCTTGATCTTGGGTTGGGCCTCTTGGATCCGGCTTTCGCCAAAATGCCGCAAACCTGCTTCATAAGCTGCCTTGATATGGGCCACCCCGTAGCCCTTACTAACCGCCATGATCTGGATAGTGTCAGGGATCCCTGCTCGGATCTGTTCAATGCGCTGCCGAATCAGGGCCGCGTTGACAGCGTTGACCCCATCAACCTTAGGTGATGCTGGCATATGCAGTTCTGGCCTTGGCTGAGCGGGGGATGAGGGATCCTCAGAGGGTATAGCAGTCATGGGCTAACGAGACTGAATCCCTTTGGCGGACAGCAGAGAATCGGGGTCGCTGATGATGGCACGGGTGCCAGGGGCAAGCTTACGGACATAGTCCAGCTGGATCACCTCAGGGTGCTCTTTCAAAACCTTTCCCTGCAATTCGATGGACTTGGCCTCTCCTTCTGCCAAGATCACCACCCGCTGCTTTTCTAATTCGGCTTTAGCCACCAAAAAGCGCTCGCGTTCTTTCACTTGTTCGGCGATCTGCTTCTGTTCGATGGCGGTCTGGAACTGATCGGAGAATTGGACATTCCGCAGGAGAACATTCTGCAAGATCAGGTCATTTTCGTTAAAGACCTCGGTCAGTTGGCCCTCAACATTCTCTTGGATCTGTTCTCGCTCATCTGAGAAGACAGCAATAGCCCGGTGTAAGGCCAGCTCATTGCGCATGACAGTGCGGACTTCGGGCCGGATGATCTTGTCTAGATAATTGGGGCCAATGGTCTGATGTAGATGGGAGACCTGTTCGGGATTGAGCCGGAAGCGCACAGACACATCCAAAGAAATCTCTTGGCCATCGGCACTCAGCACCTTGAGGGCATCATCGGCTTGGAGCACCCCTTCGGAGCGTTGGGCGGCCATCGTATAAGTTTGGGTGCGGATGTCGTAGGGAATCGGGGTCTCCACCACTGGCAGCAGCAGGTGCAGCCCTTCATTGAGGGGGATGGGCCTGAGCCCCGACAGGGAGTTAAACACCACGACACGGGTGCCCGCTGGAACCACCACAAAACATTGCAACGCAGTGGCCACCACAATCAGGGCCAGCGCCCCCAATACCAAAGGGATCCATGACAGAGAGGGCAGTTCGGGACGGACGTTGGCAGATTTCACACGGCTCTCCAAAGGGTCAGCATAAGGGAGTTTCCAGACCTGCTATTGGGACTTTGGTCTGAGGGATCCCTTTTTGAGGGTAGCTTACTTCAGCCTGTAAGATTGGCGCTAAGCTGGCTGAGATCTTGCCAATGGGAATACTTGGGTGTGGATTTTTGGTTGATTCAAGCCCTGAATGGGCTGGCGCGCGCCTCTAGTTTGTTTTTGGTGGCCTCGGGGTTAGCGCTCAGCTTTGGGGTCACCCGCACGGTCAATTTTGCCCATGGATCCCTCTATATGATGGGGGCCTATCTGGCCTGGAGCTTTGGGGGTTGGTTGTCTCCCCTGGGGATCCCGTGGTTAAGTTTTTGGGGTGGGATCTTGTTGGCTGCGGGCTGTGTGGCCCTGATTGGACTGCTGATGGAAACCACGGTGCTGCGGCGCATCTATCAGGCTCCCGAATTGTTTCAGCTGCTGGCCACGTTTGGATTGGTGCTGGTGTTTGAGGACTTGGTACTGCTGATCTGGGGGGCTGAGGACAAGGTGGGATCCCGAGCACCGGGATTACGGCAGGCGGTGACATTATTGGGTCGGGCTTTCCCCAGCTATGAGTTGTTGATGATTGGGTTAGGGCCATTGGTGCTGGGATCCCTGTGGTTGATCTTGCACCGCACCCGCTGGGGCGTTTGGGTACGGGCGGCAACGCAGGATCGGCAGATGGTGGCGGCTCTAGGGGTGGATCAGGCGATGGTGTTCACCAGCGTATTTGGGCTGGGGGCATTTTTGGCCGGATTGGGGGGCGCGTTGCAGCAGCCACGGACAGCCATCACCCACACGATGGATATGGCTATCATCACGGAGGTGTTTGTGGTGGTGGTGATTGGGGGTCTGGGCAGTTTGCTGGGATCCTATTTGGCCGCCATCTTGATCGGAGAATTGCACGCCTTTGGCATCGTGATTTTTCCTCAGATCACGTTGGTGCTGACCTTCTTGGTGATGGCGGTGGTCTTGGTGGTGCGCCCTTGGGGGCTATTGGGGCGACCGACGGAGCCGGTACGGTCGGGGGCAGACTCTACCGGGATCCCTTTGGTAGAAGGGGGGCGGGGTTTTGGCTGGCTGGGGA
>JBHJNR010000308.1:0-2929 GCA_050330615.1 Cyanophyceae cyanobacterium | reverse complement strand
AGGGCTTCGACTGTCCCCCCCTGGATCCGGCCTCCTGATACATCCTGATTGCGCTCTTGCAGCTGGGTTAATACAGAAGTCAGCCCCAGGCCCAAAGCCTGCATCCGGGTCAAGTCCAGATTCACCTGTACTTCGGGGGGATTGCCGCCCGCCACATCCACAGAGGCGACCCCCGGTACTACCCCCAGCTCGCGGGTAAGGTCTTCATCTGCCAGGGTACGCAGTTCGGTGGGGCTGAGGGATCCCGAGGTGAGGGCAAACTCAAACACCGGCAGGTTGGACGGATCAAACTTAAACGCCACCGGGGCTTCCAGATCATCCGGCAATCGTCCCCGCGCCCGGTTCACTGCTGCGGTTGTTTCATTCAGAGCCTGGTCAATGCCCCCCCCCGCCGCAAAGTAGAGATCCACCCGCACCTGCCCCTCCCGCGTGGAGGAATAGATCTGCTCCACGCCTTCAGTGGTGGAAAGAGCTTCTTCTAGCGGGCGGGTGATCTCATCAATGGCGATCTCGGGGGCGATGCCAGGGGTGTTGATGCGGACACCGATGCGAGGATATGTAATGGAGGGCAGCAGATTGACTGGCAAGCGATTGATAAAGAAAAAGCCCATCACCAGCACTGCCAATGCCAGCATCAAGGTGCCGATGTGTCGCCGAATAGCGGTGCCACTTATACTGAGTCCTGCCGCCGGGATCCCTGATCGGGTGTTTCCTTGCTCTTGAGGGCGAGGATCCTGCTCTAAAGACTCAGCATCCTGGGGGATGAACATATCTGGCATGGCGAAGCAGGCTCCAGAGACACAGTGCAAACAGGCCAAGACTTTAACAAATCTTAGTCTTTCGCCATCTTAGACGTGGGGATCCTGGCTTGGGTTCAATTACTGGGCTCAGATGGGTCATCCGTAAGACGTTGCCGGATCAGGTAGCGCAACTCCTGAAGCAGCACATCAAACCGCTGATCTTGTTCTGCTTGCCGCTGCCGGATCGCATCAAGCTCTCTCTCGTGCTCAGCTTGCCGTTTTTGGATCTCTGACTGCATCTCTAAATTCAGTCTCACGATCCCGGCCATTTCCCCCAATTGTTCTTGGAAGCGCAGTTGAGCGTTGACCAGTTGACCAAAGCGTTGGTTAAGTTGTTCATCTGTCACGGGATTCTATGCCTCGCAATCCTGCGGTTATTCCTATTATCTAAGGCTATCTAAAATGACCCTGGGATCCTGATTGAACCTTTTGGCGGGGATGCTGTCTAAGTAGTATCTTGCAAGTTTGGCCCCCTTTACCCTTCATACCTAGGGACAAAAAGATGACTATCGACAGGAAGAAACAGGCTGCTCTGATGGGATCGATCCTTCTGCTGTGCGGCGGGTTGACTATGACCTCTGCCCAAGCGGATCCCTTGCAACGTACCGTCATTCGCACCGGCCCTGAGGGCAATACCTACACCAAAGATCAGTATTTGGAAGAGTGCCAGCTCACCACCCGGCGGATTGGCCCCCAAGGTCAGCAACAGTCCAGCCAACGGGATCTGTGTGATCTGGAGATCACCGCTGAGGTCAACCGCAGCAATGGCCAAGGCCAAACTTCGAGCGCCACCCGCACCTTAGAGGATGGTCAACTCTCCACCACCCGCACCATTCGAGATCGAGATCCCCGTACCACCGTGCGCGATCTGGACAAGCCCTAGGATCCCTACCAAGGCAGCTCCGAGCCGTCATAGTGCCAGAATCGCCCTGTCACTGCGGGGGTGAGCTTCTCAATCACGGCGATCAGTCCGGCAATGGACTCGGTGGGGGTTAGGGGAGCTTCTGGCCCACCCATGTCGGTTTTGACCCAGCCCGGACTGAGGGCCGCAAAAATGATGCCATCTCCAGCTAGTTCGATGGACATGTAGCGGGTCAAGAGATTAAGGGCGGCTTTGCTGGCGGAGTAGGCGTACCCCCCCTTCACCAATTCGGCTTTGTGGCCAATGGATCCCAGTAGAGAGCTCATATTGGCGACAATGCTGCTGCCAGCGGCTTTGAGAAGGGGATAAAAAGCCTGGGTCACCATCAGGGGCGCTACCGTGTTGGTTTCTAGCACCGCCATAAAGGACTCTTTCTCGGTGGAGCCAAAGGTGATCCACTCCCCCAACCCTGCTCCATTGATCAGCAGATCGAGCTGAGGGGTTTTGGCCGTGACTACTGCCACCGCTGCCTGAATTGAGGCCGCATCATTGACATCCAGTTGCAGCCATTCCACCTGATGGGGATGGTCAAGGGCTAATTTACTCAAGGCTTCTGCGGGCTGGCGCGAGGCGGCAAAGACCCGATAGCCTTTTGCGACTAGTTGGTGGACATATTCCAACCCCAGCCCCCGACTGGCTCCGGTTACCAATGCAGTTTTCATGGATGTCATCAAGTTTTGGTTCTAGGCAAGTGCTTGCGCATCTTAGAGCCAAAGGGATCCCTGGGTTTGCCATCTCTGGCACCGTTGCCGCTGTTGGCAGAAGTGGCTTTATCTTTAAGCTATCTCTGTTTCTGATGAGGATCCGTCATGCTCCGGTTCTATGACTCGCCTGCCTCTGGCAATTGCTACAAAGTGCGTTTGCTGTTGAACCAGCTAGAGATTCCTTACGAACGAGTGATCATCAGTGCTCGGGATGGCGACACTCGTACCCCTGAGTTTCTGGCCAAAAATCCTTTTGGTCAGGTGCCTGTGCTGGAGTTGGACTCTGGCGAGGCTCTGAGCGAATCGGCGGCGATCTTGCTTTATTTGGCGGAGGGTACTCCACTGGCGGGATCCACCCGAATCGAACGGGGCTTGGTGGCGCAGTGGCTGTTTGTGGAGCAGTTTCGCTTGTTTCCCCAACTGGGTTGGACGCGATTTTGGATCCGCTCCGGTCGGAGCGAGGAGTATGCCCATGAGATCCAGATCAATCGTGAAGCGGGCGC
>JBHJNR010000307.1:0-4939 GCA_050330615.1 Cyanophyceae cyanobacterium | reverse complement strand
CCCGATCAGATCATTCAAGTGCTGACCAATCTCCTCAGCAATGCCATCAAGTATTCTCCATCCCAGGGCACTATTACTATTGTCAGCCAACTCCGAGATCAGCAATTGTGGATCAGTGTTATAGATCAGGGGCCAGGGATCCCTGCTGAGCAACTGGAGATCATTTTTGAGCCCTTTCGGCAAGTCGATGCTTCTGACTCCCGTAAGAAAGGAGGAACTGGCTTAGGATTGGCTATCTGCCGCCAAATTGTTACTCAGCACCAAGGCCGCATCTGGGCTGAGAGTGGACAAGGACAGGGCTGTACAATTTGGATTACTCTCCCTATTTATACTCAAGACAATTAACCTGTCAGCATTTCCCCAGGATTTCACTCAATCCATGATTCAATGGAGTGTCAGTTAGCTAAAATCATTTCAACTCAAGTCTGACTTACCGAGATGATGCAATCGGGTCTTACCCTCGTCTAATAGTGAGCTGACCAGTATCAATCTACTGCCTATAGCCTTCCGTGCTAGGCTTCTTGCTTATGAAATTGCAAATAAAAACCAAAAGGTTATTGATTGTTGAAGACGATCCCAGTTTATCTCGGGTGCTTTCATTTCTGTTAGTGCGAGATGACCTAGAGATCACAACAACCCCTTCTGTTTTCTCCGCTATCAATCTATGTCAGTTCCAACAGCCGGATCTGATCGTGCTAGATCTATCCTTAATTGATGGAGAAGGCTATCAAGTGATCGAGTGGCTCCAATCTAATGCTAAAGAACCTTTTCCCTCCATCATCATCTATACAGCACGAGATATAACAACTTCTGAGCTGATTCAGTTTCAACCCATTGTTGATCATATCTTTACCAAGAGTCGTATCGATCCCTGTGATTTTCAACAAACGGTTTTTGGCCTTTTAGATAAGACCAACCTGGTAGCCTAGGACTCCTGGGTAGAGATCTATCTAAGGTTGAGCGGCTGAGGCACAAGAAGCTGTAATCCCGTGGTCGTTGTTGGTAATTTTACGCCGCTGAGTACTAAAAACTGATCAAGATAATTGAGATATTCACAGGATTAAAAGCTCAGAAAATGAATTCTTTTTGTGAGTGAAAATCTACATTGATCATTGTGGATCAAGAGCTCTTCTAGTCTTTACCTTTGTGTTGTTAAGTAGTTGCTTGTATGCCTGAAAAGACGATCCTGTTGATTGATGATGAACCTGATATTGCTCGGATGATCCAGATCACCCTGACTGCCCTTGTCAACTGGCAGGTCTTGATCGCAGAGTCTGGAGAAGCAGGGATCCCAATGGCGATCAATCACCAACCGGATGCGATTCTATTGGACATGATGATGCCTGGGATGAGTGGGCGCGAGGTTTTCCAACAACTTCAGCAGTCGACCCTTACAGCCTCAATACCGGTTATCTTTCTTACTGCTAAGATCCGCAATAACACGGTAAATTCTTATTCTGATCTCAATATTTCTGGCTGTATCCCCAAACCCTTCAATGCAGCTGAGTTGCCAACCCAGATTTCTAGAATCTTGAACTGGGAATAACCCCAGATTTCCCTTTAATTTCACCTTCATCTTGTACAGTGATTGTACTGAATAGGTGGACTGCTCAAAAAAATATTGAGATGGAATCACGATGTTACTTTTCTGTCTTAGCTATTTCTGTTGAGTTCATCAAAATATTTTATCCAGTGAGCTAGCGGTCGGTTATGTCGTCATTATCAATAAATATAAAGGGGGAGATAGAACAGGACAATTTTTGGCGTCTCACTTTAGATCAAGTGATGGATACCAATCCCTGTTGTGTGGTGCCAGATACTCCTGTTGGTGATGTGATTGCCTTGATTCACGCAGGAGTACCTCAACACCGTGGCTATGCTTTGGTGGTTACTGCTATCTCAAGCGAGAGTTACGGACAATTGCTGGGACTTTTTACCGAGCGAGAGGTGCTGAGCTTGGTTGCTCAGGGGGCAAATTGGGAGGGTTGTCCGGTCAGTGCGGTGATGAGAACTGACCCACCCCATCTACGGGCCTCTGACTACGACACTATTTTAACCCCACTGCAATTAATGCAGACCCATCGCATACCCTATCTGCCAGTCCTCAATCAAACAGATCAGGTCATTGGCATTCTGAAGCCGAACCTCAATCAATGGGTGTGGAAGCTATTGCAGCAAGTCAAACCAGACACCACAGCGTTAAAATCCTGGTCTCAACAAGGCTCGTTACCGGCTGAGCCAAACTTAACTCTGCCAGAGGATAGAGCTTCTTTGTTGGATGATCTCAAAGATGATTTTCTTAATATTATCTCGCATGAACTGAGAACACCCATAACATCTATTCAACTTGCACTTCATATGATTAAAAAAACATCTTCAGCAGAAAAAAGAGAGATATACTATCAAATTGCTGTCGAGAATTGCAACTTACAACGGGATTTAATCAACGATCTGCTGGACTTGCAAAGACTAGAAGCCAGTGCCTATCACCTCCATCTGAAGACGGAAGGGATCCCAGAATGGCTAGAAACTTTCTTGGATCGGTATGCCATCCAATTCAAGATCCCACAGGATACAATTCGGTTGATAATTTGTCCTCAAGTGAGGCCCCTCAAAACAGACTATACGGCCCTAGATCGTATTCTGCGTGAGTTGATTCACAATGCCTATAAGTACGGCACACCCGATAGCCTGATTGAGTTTTCCGTTACCACCCAAGAGCAGAACATCCTCTTTTCGGTACGCAATAGCAGCACCATCCACCCTCAAGACTTACCCTATATTTTTGATCAATTCTATCGAGCCCACCACTCTGACCCCTGGAAATACAGAGGGATGGGGTTAGGCTTAACCCTGACCAAACAATTGGTGGAACTTCTACAAGGTCATATCAGTGTGATCAGTCAAGCCAATATCACCACCTTTACGGTTTGGATCCCTAACTTTCGCGATGTGACATAGGCTGCAACTCATGAGTTCAGTATTTTCGCTCCTGGGGTTGAAAGCGATTGATAGTCACGGGTCGATAGTCAATCTGCATGGCATCCCCAATGGAATCCCCGGATAGTGAGGCCAGGGTATGTTTGAGGAACTGCTGATCATTGCGCTCAGGAAAATCCTGCCGCGAATGGGATCCCCGACTTTCTTGGCGGGATAAGGCACTCTGCATGATCAAGGATCCAACTGTAATCAGATTGCGCAATTCCAGTGCTTCGGTTAATTCTGTATTCCAGACTTTGCTCTGATCATCCAATCGGAGCTGGTCAGTATATCGCTCCTCAATGGTTCGCAGTTGATCAAGACCAACTTGGAGCGATTCATGATCGCGATAGACCCCACATTGCTCGGTCATGATGTCCTGAAAATCTCTGCGAATCTGATCAATTCTTTGCTCTCCTTTTTTGTCCAATAGAGTTTGAATCTTCTCCTCTGCCAGCGATAAATAATAGGATTCATCCACTGCCGGTAACGATTTGGATTGCACAGCCAAACTGAGGCTGGTCCCAGCCCGCCGGCCATAGACAATGCATTCCAGCAAGGAATTGCTGCCCAATCGATTGGCCCCATGCACCGATACACAGGCGGTTTCTCCAGCGGCAAACAGCCCTTCCACCAGCGTGCTGGGATCCCGTAACACCTGGCAATCTACCGTGACGGGGATCCCTCCCATGCAGTAATGGATTGTCGGTCGCACGGGGATCGGCTCAACAGTGGCATCAATGCCCAAATGCCGATGGGCTTCTTCCCAACAAAAGGGGATCCGTTGGTGGATTTTTTCGGCCCCCAGATGTCGCAGATCGAGGTGAACAAAGGTTTTGTGATCGATGCCTCGTCCTGCCCGCACCTCGGTGACAATGGCCCGTGACGTGATATCCCGAGGGGCCAGCTCCATGCGGCTAGGAGCATAGAGGCTCATAAACCGCTCCCCGGCATTGTTGAGCAAGTAAGCGCCTTCCCCCCTCACCGCCTCAGAGATCAACACCCCGACGGGAAACAAGCCCGTGGGATGAAACTGGACGAACTCCATATCCTGTAAAGGGATCCCGGCATGGGCTGCCATCGCCAACCCATCTCCGGTGCAGGAATAATCATTGGAGGTGGTGTTGTAAACCCGCCCATACCCGCCCGTTGCCAGCAAAATGGCCTTGGCCCGCATCACCGCCAGCCGCCCGGTGGCCAACTCCAACATCACCACCCCTTGGGCAACGTTGTCCTCCACCATCAGCTCCATCACATACCATTCCGAATAGAGGGTCACCCCCAGGCGACGGAGGTTATTGACCAATTCGTGCAAAATGGCATGGCCCGTCTTATCAGCGGCATAGCAGGTGCGGCGATGGCTATGGCCCCCAAAGGCTCGCTGGGCAATGCGGCCATCCGGCAAGCGAGAAAATAACACCCCCAGATGCTCTAGGTCGATGATCACCTCTGCCGCTTCTCGGGTCAGGATCTCCACCGCATCTTGATCGGCCAGATAATCGGATCCCTTGACCGTATCGAAGGCATGAGCCTCCCAGCCATCATCGGGATCCACATTTTTGAGGGCAGCGGCGATCCCCCCCTGAGCGGCCACCGAGTGACTGCGGATGGGATGGGTTTTGGCCACCAACGCCACATCCAAACTGGGGTTGAGACGCAAGGCCTCCAGTGCGGCACGACAGCCCGCCAATCCACCGCCGATGATGATGATGTCGTGCTCAAGCATGGTGTCCTGCAACCCACAACAAATAAAAAGGGAGTCTCCTCATTTTAGCTACCCCTCCTGATCGGAGATCTAGCTGCCCAGTGGCAGCTCAGACAAGGGGCTAAAAACTCTTGTTCTGAGCCTTGGAAATGGGATACAACCCCCGTCCTTCTAGGACGGCTTTTCTTCTTGTAGCCTATCAATCCAGTCCTCTATCATCTGCGTCATGGTTTTCCGCTTGGACGCTGCAACACG
>JBHJNR010000306.1:0-12141 GCA_050330615.1 Cyanophyceae cyanobacterium | reverse complement strand
TTGCATCGCATTATTACGCTTCTTTCCGGTCAGTTGGCATTGCTTGGCCATGATGTCCCCTAGGTGATGCAGAGAAAATGATTGAGATGCGCTAAGCCTGCTCGCATTGCAATGATGATGGCTGGGATCTTAGGTTGGATCCAAAGAATCGGGATACATGTCATCCCTTATCCTCAGCCAACAGCAACCCATCCGGTGGTGTGAGTCGTCCAGTCCATCGTCTTAAATCCATCGTCTTGATGGGTGATGGGTCTCTGCTAAGTCAGCAGATCACCAACCAGTAAGCCAAAAAAAAGAGTCAGGTTTTCTACTATAAATGATCGGGCCGAGAACCAGCAAGCTGAAGTTGACTCTGGAGCTGATTGAGCTCGGATTCGATCTGCTGAAAGGTCTGCTGACAGTGATTGGTGCTCTTGAGGGGAAGCTCCTCATTTTTGGCGATGCAGGTCACTTCGACATGGCTGGGCTCGCGATGCTTCCAGTTCATCAGCACCTCAACAGTCACCAGTTGATTAAAGGGCTTGTGGCCAGGGGGCTCCCCCGCCACCCAATAGTCGTGACTATTGTGAAGGATATTGAGGCGGCAGCGTTGGAGGAGGTGACGAATCTCCTCCTGCAATTGCTCTGCAGAGCCGGAAAGCTGGGTGACACAGGAGTAGCGAGCCATAGGATTGGAGTTTCGTCAACAGCAGAAGTATCTATCGGCTTCGATAACGGTATCTCATCTTCTCGGTAGGATGCAATCTTTCACACAGTAACGCATTTGTTCATCCCTAACGGCGCTGGCCAGACTTAATCCTAGAGAATCAGGTCTATTGCCCCCAGCCCCCACCTCCCGGCGTGGCTAGAGTCAGACTATCACCTGCCTTGAGGTGACGGGTTACCTTGCCAGGGATCCTATCGCCATTGAGAGTGTTTTCTCCCACTTGAGCCGCTTGCCCGCCGCCTGAACCTTGGGGAGCATACTGCCGCCGTTCACTCAACAGCGAGAGGGTGCAGTCTTCTAACACCTGAATCGTGCGGATGATGCCCTCTCCTCCCTGCTGGGATCCCTGACCACCAGAGCCTCGCCGCAGCTGATAGCTCAAGATCCGCAGGGGATAGTCCATCTCTAGGGCTTCAATCGGGGTATTGAGGGTATTGCTCATGCCCACATGGATCCCACTCGAACCAACCGAATGAGGGCCAGCCCCCTGTCCACCCCCTAGGGTCTCGTAATAGGTAAAGGAGCGGTTGCCCACAATCACATTATTCATGGTGCCTTGGCCCTGGGCGATGGCTCGCTCTCCGGCAATGGGGGCCAGCGCCTTCAAGATCAGATCGGCGATCCGTTGTGAGGTCTCAACGTTGCCCGCCACCACCGCTGACGGAAAAGGGGCATTGACCAGGGATCCTGGTGGAGCCGACAGGGTAATGGGCGCTTCGATACCGTTATTACTTGGAATATTGGGATCCAGCAGACAACGCAGTGAAAAGAGTACCGCCGCCCGCGTCACCGCCAACGGCGCATTGAGATTGCCCACTATCGCCCCATCCGTGCCAGCAAAATCCACCCGCAGCTGATCCCCCGCTACCGTGACCGCCACCTGGATCCGGATCCGCTCGGGATCCCATTCCAAATAATCTTCGGCCTCATAGCAGCCATCTGGCCACTGGGCAATCCGAGCCCGCATCCGATGCTCGGTCGCCACCAGCACCCCGTCAATCACCTCCCACATCCGGGATCCCTTGGCCAGCATCAGCTGTTGTAACCGTTTCAGCCCCCACAGATTGGATCCCGCCTGAGCCATCAAATCTCCCCGACGCTGCTGGGGATTACGCATATTGGCCAAGATCAGCCGCAGAATGGTCTCATCCCACCGACATTCATAGGCCGATTCTCCAGTGGCTGATCGAGAGGGATCCACCTCGATCACCTTGCCTACCCGAACCGGCGGAATCACCAAGCCTTCCTGCCACAGATCGATAGAATCAGCAGGCATCGATCCGGGACTCATCCCCCCCACATCGGCATGATGAGCTCGATTGACCGCATACGCCACGGGATCCAATTGATCCGGATCCAACCCTGGGATCGCCGTGATCACGGTCAAATCTGGCAGATGGGATCCTCCATGAAAGGGATCATTGAGCAAAAAGATATCTCCTGCCTGGGGCTGGCACTCCATCACCGCCCGCACCGCATCCCCCAATGCCCCCAGATGGACGGGGATATGGGCAGCCTGGGCAATACAGCGACCCTGGGCATCAAACAACGCGGTGGAGCAATCTCGCCGCTCTTTGATGTTGGCGGAATAAGCAGCTCGGATCAGCCGTGCCCCCATTTCTTCGGCAATACCGCTGAGGGCATTGGACATCACCTCCAACTGAATGGGATCCGGCGGAGTGGCATCAATAGAAGGACTGACAGCTGGACGAGCAGACATACCGCTTCCCACAAAACATGCCCTCAGTATAGGGATCCAGACCGACCGACAAGTAGCCCGTTAGACCAGACGGACAATTAAATCCATACGTTGCAAAACATAATCGTCCTGTAATTCGCATGGGCAACGCTTGCATTTTTTTTGTGCTGTAGGGTACGATCCTCATACAACGAAAAGCCGATGGTTTTACCGTAGTTTAGTCATCGCAACCCCTGCAACCGTTTGGTGCAGCTTCCCAGAGCAATGACAGCGATTACCCTCACTTTTTCCGACCCTGTCCTAGGAGAACTTATGTCTTTGTTTCATGGATTCAAGCCCGCCCTGCGGGGATCCCAGCTCAAGCTGGCTGGCATTGCCCTCAGTCTGGCTTCAGCCTTGGTGATTGTTCCCTTGACGATGGTGCCCCACTCTCAGCCACAGGTGGTGATGGCCCAGAGCAGCAGTGATGCTGCCACCGAGTTTGTTTCCCCTGAGTGGGTGGCGGAGCGCCTCGGCGATGACAATCTGCGCATTCTGGATGTGCGGATCGCGCCCTTCGCCTACTTCACCAGCCATATTCCCGGTGCTGTTCATGTGCCCGACAACACTTTCCGGGGCCCGAATGGGGTGTTACCCGTTCAGTATTGGTCTAACGAGCAGATCGCTGAGATTTTTGAGCAGGCAGGCATCTCCGACGGCAACGAAGTGTTGATCTACTCGGATGGCAACGATATCTTGGGGGCGACAATGGTGGCCTACCTGTTGGAGCGGATCGGTCATCCAGGGGCGCGCGTTCTGGATGGCGGCTTCAAGGCTTACCAAGCGGCTGAGCTAGAAGTCACCAAAGAGTTTCCTGAGTTTGAACGGGGATCCCTGACCATTACCGACAATCCCGATGTGCGGGTCACCCTAGAAGATGTGGCTCAGTTCATCGAAGGGGATGATGTCACCTTTATCGATCCTCGGCCTGCCGACCTGTTTGCCGGTGAAGTGGATGTTTGGGCCCGCAACGGCCATATTCCGGGTGCCAAAAATCTCCCTTGGCCTACTTTCACCATTGGGGAAGACAACTTCTCTCAGCTGAAGGACTTGGAAGAGATCCAGGCGCTGTTGGATGAGCGCGGCATCACCCCCGAAGATGACATCGTGGTCACCTGCTCCACCGGACGGGAAGCCACCCTGCAATACGTGGTGCTTAAGCACATCTTGGGCTACCCCAATGTCCGGGTCTATGAGGGATCCTGGACAGAATATCAGCAGTCTGATCTGCCGGTTGAGACTGGCCCTGGAGCTTGAGACATTGCTTGAGATCTTGAAAGCTAGAGAGTATTGAAAGCTAGAGAGCAGATTCAGCCCTGAATCCTCTCTAGTTCCACTCTGATTGTGAACGAGCGGTGTCTTCTAGGGGCACCGCTTTTTTGGGTCTTTGGTTTTGGATCCCAGCTGCTCAAGCCACTGCCGACTCAGGCACTTGAGCCTCGGATCCCTGGGATTCACGATCTTGAGCTAGGCGCTCATACTCCGCCAATTGCGCCTCAATCTGCTGTTTGACCAGCTCCCGATATTCCATAAAGTGCTCATTATGGGCACAGACCGCCACGTAGGAATCCAGCAAGGCCGTGCGGGTAAAGAGAATATGAAAGAAGTGATGCCAAAAAATCCAGCGGGTTTCTCGCTTGATCCCCTGTCGCCAGCAGACAATGAGCAAAGCCCGAATAATCGTCCACTCCGGCATCTGAAAGGCGGGCTTCACCTTGGGATCCCCAAGCTTCAGAAAATAGCGATAGACCCGATTGAGATACTGGGTCGGCTCATACAACTGGCCAAAAGCCTCCACATACTCGCGGGCGATCTCCTGGACAGGCCGAGTCGGGACAAAATTCATCAGGGTGGTTTGGTTAATATTGCCGCCGCCACTGACCAATCGACCTTCTTTTTCTAACCGATGCCAGAGGGCCGTATGGGGCAAAGCCTGCAACATAGCAAAGGTGGTGGTCGGGATCCCGGTTAATTCGGCAAACTCCACAATCCGCTGCCCAGCCCCAGCCTTTTCGCCATCAAAGCCAATGATGAAGCCCGCGATCACCCGCAAGCCCGCCCGCGTCACCTTGTCGATGGATTCAAGCAGGGGAGACCGGGTGTTTTGAAACTTCTTGGTCAACTGCAAACTATCGGCATCTGGGGTTTCAATGCCCATAAACACCGCCCCAAAGTTGCACTGCAACATCAACTCGATCATCTCGTCGTCTTCCGCCAAATCCAAGGAGGCTTCGGTATCAAACCGGAAGGGATAGCCCCGCTCCGCCTGCCAGTCCTTCAGCTCCTGCAATAGCAGCTTGACGTTGCGCTTGTTGCCGATAAAGTTGTCATCCACCATAAAAACGCTGCCGCGCCAGCCCAGCTCATAGAGGCAATTTAATTCTGCCAATAGCTGTGGGGGCGTCTTGGTGCGCGGCTTACGGCCATAGAGAATGATGATGTCGCAAAATTCGCACTGAAACGGGCATCCCCGCGAGAACTGTACCGACATGGAGTCGTAGGCGGACAGCTCCAATAGGTCATAGCGAGGGATTGGGGTGGTGGTAACATCGGGCTTTTGGCCGCCGGAGCGGAACACCCCCTGCTGCTCTCCCCGTTCAATCGCCTCAATAAACAGGGGCAATGTGATCTCCCCTTCATCCAGGATCATGTAGTCCACCCCTGCCGCTTCCATCTCTTCCGGCAGAGAGGTGGGATAGGGGCCACCGACCGCTACCGGCTTGCCCTTTTGCTTGGCTAGGGCAATCTGCTTGAGCAAATCTGGTTTTTGGACGATCATGGCCGAGCAGATCACCAACTCTGCCCACTCCCACTCTTCGTCCGTCACCTCGCGGATATTGCAATCCACCACCCTAAAGTCCCAGGTCTGGGGCAGAATGGCCGCCACCGTCACCAACCCCAACGGGGGCAGCAACACCTTGCGATTGACCAACTCCAGGATCTTCTCGTAAGACCAGAAGGTCTTGGGGAAGCGGGGATAAACCAGAAGAACCCTCATGATCACACCGGAGAAAGAGGACTGAACACTCGAATTTCTTTGCAGTGTAACCCTTTCAGATGATAGATGAAGACCTAATTAGGCTCTGTATCAGTTTCTAACCAACTCTCAGACCGGGATCCCTGCTTTTCAGCTTCGACAATAGCCCGCTCGATCAGGTTGAGCATCGCCAACGATTTGGGATCAAAAGCATTGATTTCCATCACCGCCTTGAAGGCTGCTTGCGCCTGCCGCAACAGGTCGAGATCCAGTTGACCGGGAGCCACCGATTCTAACTGCGCTTTTTGCAACAAGATTGCCCCCAAGTTGTACCGGGCTTCTTGATGTTGAGGATCCAGCCGCACCACCTGTTCAAAAGACCGCAGAGCCGGATCCAAAAAGCCCTGGGATCCCAAAACCCAACCCAACTTGTAATGGGCCTCCACATGCTCGGGATCCCGTTCGATCACCGCTCGAAACAGCTCGATGGCAGTCTCCAGATCCCCAGCCTGGGCTGCTTGGATCCCCAGGTCAAATTCAGCCGATTCAGCGCCAGAAAAACTCATGGGATCCCCTCTCTCACTTGTCATGATGTCAACTGACTCAGCCCCTATTCATCCTCAAGTTGCCAGTGATCCTGCGTGGCTTCAGTGTCAAAGATGCGAGGGGGACGCACCACGATCAAGACCTTAGCCAATAATGTTTCCTCAGGCTGATCTTCGTACCACCGAATCGCCAGGGATCCCGCTTGTTCCACCAGATAGTAGGACTGCGCCTGCCACTCTCGATCAGCTCGATCCACCAGCACCACCACCTGCTCTCCCGGCTGCTGCATCTTGGCATCCAACATCCATAACTGCGTGGGATCCCAGAGAATCGCCACCGGATCTACGGCTGCCACAATCGGAGGCCAACCGGGCAGAGCTAGCCAAGCCCCCACCCCTTCGGTCTGCACCATCCGAAAGGCCACCTGAGGCTGAGCATAGGGCACCGCTTGCAATGCCTGCCGAGTCAGGGGCGACGCTCCCGCCACCGGAATCACCCGTGGTAATTCGGACTCCTCCTCAATGCGGTAGCTGGGCAAGAGCGGAGCCGGACGGCGGGGCTGCACCGAAAAATCCGTCAGCAACTTTTCCACCAATTGACGCGCAGAGTCGCTCTGAACAAAGCGCAGGGCACGGGCAATTAGACGAGAGCGTTCCTGCAAATCCTCTGTTTGACGGGCCAGCCGCCAAGCCTGGTGAGCCATGGCATCGCCAGGGTGAGCGGTAAAGCCCTCCGGCACCTGGGGCAAGAGAGAGAACACCTTGGTGGCCCGCACCACCTCATGCACATCATCCACATCCAAGCCCTTGAGCAGGGCCAACTCCGCCACCCCCACCCGTTCTTGGGGATCCAAGATTCGTAGCTCGTACAAAATATCGCTGGCCCGCTGACCAAAATGCCCCAGCACCGCTGCCGAAGCCCCTTCGCGGCTCAATCCTTCATAGACCTGCCAACCCACGATGATCTGATTCTGTTGGATCGGCTCAAAGCCCGTGCCTTCAAAGATCGCCTGGGGATTGAGTCCAGACTTTTGCAGCTTTTGGCAGGCCACCGCCCATTCCAACCAGGATCCCTCTTTGCGGCGTAATTGTTGGAGGAGGGCCTCTTGGTCGAGGCTGCTGAGGTCAGACGGATCCGGCATGTCTCTCGGGGGTGCTTGTCCTGACTGAAGCTATCACACTCTGTATCAGGGATGAGCCAGCTCACTTTTAGAACCGAACGAAGGGATGCCAGCGGGATACACTGGCTCTAGCACTGGCTTTGGCAAACATTACCCATGAAACCTCGTCTGGCCCTGATCGACTACGACACTGGCAACCTACATTCCGCTTACAAAGGGCTGGAGTATGCCGGGGCTGAGGTGCATATTGTTGAGGATCCAGCAGAGTTGGCCAGCTTTGATGGGTTGGTCTTGCCAGGGGATGGAGCCTTTGACCCGGCCATGCGGGAGCTGCGGCAACGCGGGCTAGAAGCCCCGATCAAAGCAGCCATCGCCAACGGGATCCCCTTTTTGGGCATCTGCATCGGCCTGCAAGTGCTGTTTGAAGGCAGTGGAGAGGGTAACGAGCCAGGCTTGGGCATCATCCCCGGCTGGGTCAGGCATTTTCGCCCCGAACCCTCCATTCGGATCCCCCACATGGGCTGGAACCAATTGCAGATCCAAAACCCACAGGATCCCCTATGGCAGGGCATCGAACCCTCCACCTGGGTCTATTTTGTCCACAGCTACTTCGGGGATCCCAGCGAGCAAGAGTGGATCTCAGCCACGGTTGAGCATGGATCCCAGACCGTCACCGCAGCAGTTAGTCGTGGCAACGTTATGGCTACCCAATTTCACCCCGAGAAATCTGGGATCCTGGGCTTACAGATGGTCAAAAACTTTGTAGAGTTAGTACGAAACAGCTGATCAGTCGCTTCACCACCCCCTAACCCCTTCGGGGTATAGGCGGAGCACTGCGACGGATTCTGGTAGGAGAGTTGCCGCACGTTCAGGCAACTTCCCTATCAGGGATCCCTTAGTGTTCCAGGATTTGAGCCACCAGTTCAGGGGGCAAGCCCAGCCGTTGAGCAATCACCTCCGCTGACAGGCCCAGCTCTGCTAAGACAGGTACAGCAGCTTGTTTACCCCGCTGCTCACCCCGCTGCTCACCAATCTGGATCCCTTCTTGTTTGCCAATCTGGATCCCTTCTTGCTTAATCTCTTCGTACCAGGGCGACTCTCTCAGTACAGCCATATCCCACCTTAAAATCTGCGCAACAATTTCGCTGTCCAACACAAACCTAGCAAAAAAGGCCAGCAAGGATTCCAGCTCACTCAGCACGGGATCCCGCTGCAATTGTCTCAAAGCTGCTCGGATCACAGCCTCCGACTCCCCTCCTCTCATAATCGGTACAAAGGGCAGTAACGTTGGCAATGACTGTTCAAGCACCAGTTCTGCGTCCACATCACTGAGCTGAATAACTTTGTAGTCCTGGCGGGCCTCGATATCTCCTAGCCTGGAGGTGTATTGAGTCGGGATCCCGTCTGGCCCCGGCAAAATCACCACCAATACTGGATAGACCGGGAGTTTAAACTTTTCCTCGGCTAGGGCTGCATAAGCCCTCATCCGGCGCGGCATCTCTGGTGAATAGCGCAGCTGGATTTCATTGGCAATCAGAAACTCTCCCAACTGGGGATCCCAAGCCCGAATCAGTACATCGCCTTCGCGGCTGACCCACTGAAACTCAGAATTCAGCATCTCCTGAAAGACCACTTGAGGATTTTGGGTAATCCACCGCACCCAGGACTGGGGATTAAGACCCACTAAGCGTTTGCTGCCGATATCTGCTTTGGAAGCCATGTCATCAAGATGTTTCAGCCATCTTCCATCATGCGATGTCAGTGAATGACTCCAAGGATCCTAGACATGTTAAAACTTGGCAATCGCTCCTGACATCACGGATTGTTTTGCGCGATGTTCCTTGCTCAACCCACTTGCCCCTGAATTATGTCTACCGATGTCAAGCTGATCAATATTGGGTTTGGCAACATCATCATGTCCTCTCGGTTGGTGGCCATCGTCAGCCCCGACTCCTCACCCATAAAACGATTGCTGAAGGAAGCCCGCGACCGGGGGCAAATGGTGGATGCCACCCACGGTCGTCCGACACGGTCGGTACTGGTGATGGATTCTGGCCATGTCATCCGCTCTGCCATCCAGCCCGAAACCATTGCTAATCGCTTCGCCACCTATCGGCTTGGGAGTTCAGAAGGCGACTAAGTTATTCTGACAATATGGTAAGTTTTATTACCGCCCAATCTGGTCACTGTCCTGCAATCGGACTCATCAGGTTTGACGGTGCGATGCCCGCAGCCCCATAGAGCAAACCGGAGGTGATCATGAATCCTTCAACTCTCGTCGATCTCAACCTTCTGGATCCCTCCCCTACCGATCTTGTGCCAGAGACAACCGAAAAGCCCAGTGGTAAGGCAGAGGGGTGTGGAAGATCCCCACAATTGGGATCCCTGATCACCCTGACCGGCCCCAGCGGCGTTGGCAAAGGCACTCTGCTCAGCCGCCTGCTGGAAAAACATCCCGACCTGCACTACTCCATCTCTGTCACCACACGGGATCCCCGGCCTGGTGAAGTGGACGGTGTTGACTACTACTTTTGCTCTCGTGACGAATTTTTGGCCTTGAGAGCCGCCAATGGTCTGTTGGAATGGGCCGAATATGCCAACAACTTTTATGGCACCCCCGTCAAGCCAGTACGAGACAAGCTGGAACAGGGCTTTGATGTGGTGCTAGAAATCGAATTGGATGGGGTGCGACAGGTGGCCCAGCATTGGCCCCAAGCGGTACGAATCTTTGTGCAGCCCCCCTCCATGACCGAGCTAGAGCGACGGCTGCGAGCGCGGGGATCCGAGTCAGAAAGCAGCATCCAGCGGCGGCTGACCAAAGCACGGGCTGAGATGGCGGCGATCGAAGAATTTGATCATGTGGTGGTCAACGATCAGATGGAGCAAGCTCTGGATCAATTAGAAGGGATCCTCTTTACCCCATCAGTTTGATCCCGTCAGTTTTCCCCTTTAGACTGCTGGCATTGCCCAATAGGTCTCTTCACATCCTCTGGATCATCTGGGGCACATTAGAACACACCGGATTTTCTCAAGTTGAAGGAAGATAGGAAGGCCGGATCCGGATGATAGATATGAATGCCCCTCTCAATCCCAGTGCTGAGATTCTGTGTATTGGCACCGAGCTATTGCTGGGGGAGATCCTCAATAGCAATGCCCACTATCTCGCCATCGAACTGGCCAAACTCGGGATCCCGCATCACTATCAAACGGTGGTGGGGGACAATATTCCCCGCATTCATGCCGCCTTGGAGGTGGCCACCCGGCGCAGCACCCTGTTGTTACTGACGGGCGGACTGGGGCCGACCCCCGATGATCTGACCCATGCGGCACTGGCCTCCTATTTTGGGGTGCAAATGGTAGAGCATCCTCAGGTCTGGGAGGAGATTTTGCGGCGTTTTGCCGAACGGGGTATCGATCCGTCCCCCAGCAATCGCAAGCAAGCCCTGTTGCCGGAGGGGGCGATGGTGCTGCCCAATCCCAGCGGCAGTGCCTGCGGCATCATCTGGAAACCGCTCCCCAGTCTCACTCTGATGACCTTTCCGGGGGTGCCCAGCGAGATGCACGGCATGTGGGAGCAGACCTCGATCCCCTATTTGCAGCAGCAGGGGTGGGGACAAGAGGTGTTTTTTAGCCAAGTTTTGCGGCACTGGGGGGTGGCCGAATCTACCCTGGCGGAAAAAGCGGGATCCCTACTGAATCAGCCCAATCCCACCGTGGCTCCCTATGCGGGCAAGGGGGAAGTGCGGCTGCGGGTGACAGCACGGGCTCATGATCCCGTGGAGGCGCAAGCCATCCTGCAACCCGTGATCCAGCAGCTGCAAGCCATTGCCGGAGATGATTATTACGGCAGCGATGACGATACGCTGGCCTCGGTGGTGGGGCAGCTGCTGACAGAGAAAGGGCAGACAGTATCAGTGGCAGAGTCCTGTACGGGCGGGCTACTGGGGCAACTGATCACCGGGATCCCTGGCAGTTCTGGCTATTTCGTCGGGGGGATCCTGTCCTACAGCAACGAGGTCAAGCAGCAAATGCTCGGGGTGAGCGCTGCGGACTTGATGGAGCATGGGGCCGTCAGTGAGACGGTGGCAGCCCAAATGGCAACCGGTGTGCAAAGTCTACTCAAGACTGACTGGAGCCTCAGCATTACAGGCATCGCTGGCCCCGATGGCGGCACTGAGATGAAGCCCGTGGGATTGGTCTACATCGGACTCCGGGATCCCTGGGGTCAGGTGGAGGTGAGTCGCCATACTTTTGGCTCTCGACGTGGACGGGAAGGGATCCGCTGGGCATCGGCTCAGAGTGCCCTAGATCGCTTGCGGCGACGGCTGCTAGTCTGTCTCAGTCTTGAAAAAGATGCCCGGAAATAAGCACCAAAGTCCTATATCAGCAAAGGGATAAATCCTGCTTGCTCAAAGTGTTTGTCATAGGCTAAGGCTTCTAAGATTCCTCGCTCCTGCATGATAATAAAGGAAGTACAGTCTGTGTGACTCCATGCCTGATCAGGACGCTGACTATACAATTCAAAGCTTCTCTGAACAGAGTGTTAGTGTGAGAAACAACACTAATTGAGAAGCTGTTGAGGATGTAGTTGGTTAGGCTAACGGCTTTTTGGCGATAGAAACAGCCTTTGCTGGAGAAGGCGTTGAGAAGTTCGACAAGAATCATCTCACTGGTGACGATTAGATTTGATGAGACAGTATCGCTCACTTGTCGGGCTCTGGGATGCAGATCATCATCAGGGTTGAGCAATGCTATCCAGTAACCCGTATCAGCAAATACGCTTCTCATTTTTGGTGTTGGGATCCTCCAGACAGGTAGTGATCCAAGTTTCTGGCAAAGTCCTTGGGTAATGGATCGTGCTCTGAATCGGATCCCTGCGAGTTGAGTTGGTCAATAAATTGCAGCAGAGGCATTGAGCTTTTTTGCTCTGGGCGGGGCTGTGAGGCAGCTGTTGGTTGGTGCAATAGGGTCAAGAGAGCTTTCACCACCGTATCGGGGGCTTGTGTCAGTTCTTGGAGAAGTTCTTCTCGATCTGTCATAGATGGATCCCTATT
>JBHJNR010000305.1:0-5765 GCA_050330615.1 Cyanophyceae cyanobacterium | reverse complement strand
GGGATCCCACGGGAATTGCTAGTCCCAGCGCAATCAGCCCCAGCCCTACCGCCATGTCCAGGCTTGTCCGCTCTGGCTCAAAGGTGCAAAAGTTGAGGGGCAGCATAAACAATAGGGATCCCGCTGCTCCAGCCCCAGCTCCCATTAGGGATCCTGCCAGCAAGGGAAAGTGAGTACGCTGGCACCGCCAAGACAACAGGCCTGCCCCCATCAGCGCCGCCACCACCACCACCGCCAGTTTGATCCCCAACATGGGCTCCCCTCTGAGATATGAGCTGGGGCCAAGATACATGCCTGAGTGGCAGAAGGCTCATTCGATGCCAATAGACATCAGGCTGGCCAACCATTGACCCTTGGTCAGTATCACTGAACTGGATTAAGACGCCGTTAAGAAGTCGCATCACCTGCCCAGGCTTGATCTCTCTGGAGGAGGATCCCAGGTGAGCTTATGTACTCCTTCCTCCATCCTGCGTAACTCCAGCAAAAAGCAGCCAAGGGCCTGAAACCCTTAGCTGCTTAGCACCTAATATTTTTTGTGAATTGACTAGGGATTTAACTCTGTCTAGGCTTGCCTAGCCAATAACACTAGGCTTGCTCTTATCTCATGAGACTTGTGCTGGGTCAAAGTTGACTGGGGTTACAGCAGGCCAACTTGAGAAAGGATCCCTTGGCCAGTCAGCAATTCGGTCGCAATGCCAATCACAAATCCCATCATGGCCAAGCGACCATTCCATCTTTCTGCGAAACCGGTAAAACCAAACTTTGCATCTTCTTGCATAACTGTATCTCCTGGTATGAGTGTCCCGATACAGATAATATGACGCATTCCTTGCGAAACGTCAAGAAATATTTCAAAAACTAGATGCAGCTTGACTACCAGGGCATCCGTCTGCATTCGCTCAGAACTGTTGACCCAGTGCTGCCATGTCTGGCCTGATCAAAGCTCTCTGCGCCCTTTCCAGACCAATTGGTCTGCATACTCATTCCATTTCAGGCCCGCATGGGCTTTTACCCATGTGATCTGGACCTGTGGGCAGAGCTGTTTGAGGACAGCTAGTTGTTTGACCAAATCAAGATTCTCAACCGGCCCCTGACTGCGCTTCCAGCCCCGAGCTTCCCAACCCGCCATCCATTCGTTATAGATCCGGACGGATAGCTGGGAATCAGACAATATCTCGACAGGATCGGGATCTAGGTGTTCGCCGTAATACTTTAAGGCCCGGATTAAGGCGGTCAGTTCCATTCGGTTATTGGTGCTGACGGGTTCCCCACCCCATTGCTCAGCCACCAACTCATCTGCCTTGACCACCACAAAGCCCCATCCCCCTGGGCCAGGATTGGGAGAACACCCCCCATCCGTATAGATGCTCACAGCAGGGGATCCCAGCGTCGAGCGAGGGGTTGGGGTGGTTCGGACGGTAGGTCTGCGATTGATGCGAGTGTAGGATCCCGGCCTGGAAGTGGTCATGATGAAGTGCCTAGAGGATGAAATCATGGGCTGGTTCATCAGTCACCCTACCAGAGTGCTTACTCGATTGCCTGACTACTCCCTATCTTGGGGTTGCGGCACAAGTTCATAAAACATTTTGATAGCTCTTTGCCCTGCTTGACTGCTTTTGCCATAGCCACCCACCCACAAGGTTGAGTAACGTCAGGAGTGACGAAAAGTTCACGTTAAAGATTCACTAGGAGGGCCGGGTATGGAGCTCAAGCTCAAGGACAAGGTTGCCCTCATCACCGGAGGAAGCCGAGGGATCGGACAGGCGATTGCTCAACGGCTGATTGAGGAGCAATGCTGTGTGGGATTTTGTGGCCGGGGAGCTGAAGACATTGAGCGGGCTTCCGCCACTCTGCGGGATGCGGGCGGGCGGGTTCATGGCATGCAGGCGGATGTGACTGAGCCAGATCAGCTGAAAGGGTTTATCAACGACAGTGCCGCCCATTTTGGTGGAGTAGACCTGTTGGTGGCCAATGTGGGGGGATCCAGTGCCCGAGGAGGTATCGAGGTCTCAGTAGAAGATTGGCAGCGCACTTTTCAGATGAACCTGTTTCATGCCGTCACCGCCATCCAAACCGCTGTGCCCTATATGCGGAGCCGTGGTGGGGGCAGTGTCGTCATCATCTCCTCCATTTCAGGCTGGAAACCCGGCCCCCCCATGCACTACGGAGCTGCCAAGGCAGCAGAAATCTACACGGCAGGGGCGATGGCCTTGGAATTAGCCGCTGATCGGATTCGGGTGAATGCCCTTAGTCCTGGCTCCATCATTTTTCCGGGGGGATCCTGGGAACGCCGTCGTCAGCAGACGCCCGAAGCTTTTCATGCCTTTGAAGAACGGGAATTGCCGTGGGGTCGACTGGGTACCCCAGAAGAAGTTGCCAATGTGGCTGTTTTTCTACTTTCAGATCTATCCTGTTGGATCAATGGGGCCAATATCCCCGTCGATGGTGGACAAGGGCGTCCCTCAATGTCCTAGTAATTCTGGGTGGAGAACAATTGTCTGATCAGCTGGCGGCAATAGGGTTTGTTGTACCCGCTGCCATAAAGCACATAGCCTTGCCCCCTGCCACGATGCCGTTACTTGCCGTCCGTCACCTGGCAGGATGGCGAGTTGTAATCGCAGCCAGTACTCCGGTTCTTCCATCAACCGATCGGGCCACTCAATAGCACTGATGGCCGTTGGATCCCAAAGCTCCAGCTCCTCGGGGTCAGCGCTAGAAAGTCGATACAGATCCGCATGGATCAGCGGGATCCGGCCTTCTTCATAGACCTGCACCAGCACAAAAGTGGGGCTGGTTACCACCCCTGGGATCCCTAACCCTCGGGCCAAGTCTTGCACCAGTGTGGTCTTGCCACTGCCCAGATCTCCCTCCAGCAGCAAGATGGTGCCCGGCTCTGCCTCTGAGGCCAACGCAGTTGCCAACACGGTCATGGCCTGCCGATCAGCCAGAATCACTGTCTGGATTTCCTCACCCATCATCGTTACCCATCAGTGTCACCCATCATTGTCTCCGTCGCTTGATTGAGTCGGGTTAGGTTCAATTGGCATTGCCCGATCGACGGGCTAGGGCTGAGCAGTCCGACGCACCTGCCACAACAGCAGTGCCCCCGCCACCATCATGATCACACTGACCAACTGAGCCACCCGCAGGGATCCCAGCATGAGGCTGTCGGTGCGTAAGCCCTCAATCCAAACTCGACCCAGGCTATAACCAATCAGGTAAATGCCCAAGCCGGATCCCGGCGGCAACACCGGCTGACCCCAGGGATCCTGTCGTCGCATCAATGGCCACAACAGGGCAAAGACCCCCAGATTCCAGAGGGATTCATATAAAAAAGTGGGATGCACCAAGTCTCCCGTGGGCAACCGTAACTGCACCAGCCAGCCCTGCCCCGCCTGGATCACCCGCCCATAGGCTTCATTATTAAAAAAATTGCCCCACCGCCCTAGAGCCTGCCCCAAGATCACGGCGGGCATCAAGCAGTCCGTCACAGATCCCAGCTGTCGCCAACTCAACCCCTGGTTGCGGGCAAACAAAAGCACCGCCAGCCCGCCCCCCAACAGCGCCCCATGAATGGCAATCCCCCCCTGCCAAATGGCCAGCACCTGCCACCACGGCCCGTTGCGATAGCGATCCCACTCAAAAAGCACATAATAAAGCCGCGCTGCAGGCAGGGATCCCACCATCAGCCAGACCAATAGACGGTTAATCAAATCAGGATCTAGCTCACGCCCACGAGCCAACTGTCGGGATAGCAGCAATCCCATCAATACTGCACTCGAAATCAGTAACCCATACCAGCGCAGGGCCAATGGCCCCACCTGTACTAATACTGGGCCGGGTGATTCCAAAATCAGCGGGATCCCCATGTCTGTAGCCCTCTACACCGTTCACTAGTCCAACAGTCAGCTTAATCGATAGCGGTATAGGTCTGACTGCGGGACAAATCCAGAGGACGGACGCTCAAAACCAGTAAATTGCAGAGAACCCAGACCAGCGTGATCCCTACCCCTAGCGGTGATATGCCCAGTTGATCGAGATCCTGAAACTTCCCCAACCGATAGCCCACAATGCCCAATGTCAGCACAATCATCATGGCCTGGGATCCCAGAGTCAGCTGCGAGGGCCTGTCAGGATGGGGAGGCATTTCCCGCATAGCTTGAATGGCAGCCATGATGGACTGAAAAAACTGCGCTCCGGTATAACGTTCTGCCTGCCATGCCCGCTGGAGACCATAGGAACGATAGACCATCCCCCACACCACTAGCCCCAGGCAGAGATAAGGGGCGACCCAGGCCAAATAGATGCCATCAAAAGCGGGCACTGGTGTTTGCCCTGTCAACAAAAACCACAACGGGATCCCGAAGTAGGCCATCAAAGGCAATCCGCTCAGGCTCCACAACAGCAACCGCAGATAGGCGATCCACTGGGTTCGATTCAACTGAGGCCAGCTCCGCAGCAACCCAAAGACACAGGCATCCAAAACCGCCAATAACGCCACCCGGCGATTCCGCAACGGCAGCAGCCCCCCCTGCACCTCCGTCTGGCTACAGACATGAGAGACCCAGCCCCGCCGATGTAATTGGGATCCCAGCCGTACAGGTCGCCGCACATCCAGATCGGTAATAGAGTCCAAGCCCGCCCGCCGAAGCACCATCCCTGTTCCCAAAAGAGGAGCGATGCCACTACTGAAGCTGCCCAGAGGGATCAATTGCTGCAAGGGGTGATCGGGAAAGGGCTGTCCCAAGGTCCGCAGGGTAGCTTGCACAAAGGCTGTGGAGTTGAGGATCGGAGCCTTGGTGGGAAAATCATAGAAATAAGGCAGCATCGCCTCTAATCCATTGGCATCGGGCAAATGGCCGGGTTGGAGCCAAAAGATAAACTCCCCACTGGTTTGGGCCAGGGCATCCACCAAAGGATCCTGTTGGGCACAGACCACATACTCACAAGGAATCTGGGCCGCTGCCCGTCGCATCTTGTCGTCCTCTTCTGCATCCAGAATGACCACAAAAAGTCGGTGCCACGGATAGCGGAGCTGTAGAGCCGAACGGGCCGTCTGAGCGGTGATCTCCACCGAATCCCAACGGCGCTGGATCACCACCGTCACTGAGGGTAGCTCTCCTAAAGCCAACCTCAGTGGTGGTGTAATAGCCCGATTTGAACTGGCGGGAAGGCTGGGATCCTGGCGGGAATCGGGATCCTGGCTAGGGGAGGGAGATGAGCCTAAGGGCTGCTGGCTGGCAAAATGGCTGAGGCCAAAGCCCACCGCCACCGCAAAGGCATAGAATTCTGCCCCCAAAAATAGCAGTGACAACACCAGTGAACTGCCCATCAATCCGGCTGTACATCGCCAGGAGAGATAAGCCACTCCCGCCACCCAGTGAGCCACCACCAACCCCTGAAATATCCTCGATCGTGCCATTCAAGATTCTGCTGAATGAGGTTACGCCTAGTATGCCCTGCTCCTGCCAGCCCCACCGCTCAGGCTTTCTACTTCATGTCACGGTTAACTCGTTAAAGGCTGAGGGTATCGGGGAGTTGTGCTGAGAGCGATAACCCTGGGAGGGATCCCACAGATTCCTTGTGCTTTCCTGCCGTCAAATGATTTCATTCCTGCAACCTTGCCCTTCTTCCTGTTTACGATCCCTTGCCCCAACTATCGGATACCTTGACATCCTCCCCGCCCTTGAAGGACGGGGATTCGGTTTAGGCAAACAAGAGCAGTTGCAATTGCTGGCCGTCCCGACAGGTTGACGCTTCACCGG
>JBHJNR010000304.1:0-7926 GCA_050330615.1 Cyanophyceae cyanobacterium | reverse complement strand
ACCATCACATTGGAACTGAAAAGTCTGGAGGACTCAAAGTCTGATGACGACTCATTTTATTTAGTATCCCGGCTCTTGGTGGATGCGATGGGAACGGCCTCGCCGATTGCTCAGCAGATCAATGGTCATCGAGCTTTTGATAGTGTTTGTCCCACCGTGGGGGCCACGATTACCAGCGGGATCCCGAAGCAGGTCTGGGATCCTCAATTTGGTGATATCTTGGCCAGTCATGGGGATATCAGTCGAGGGCGGCAGCTAATTTGGGAGTTATTTCCTGGCCCTGACCAAGACTTGACCGTTTACTTATTTCACTATCATCAGGTGCATCCCGACAATCCGGGATCCCTGTTGCAGATGTATGAGGACTTTTTCACCATTGTGCCGGAATACCGCCGCTGTGAGATGGAGGATCTGACCTTCAAAAAAGCCACTTTTGGCTATATTCCAGGCCGATTTGGCCGGGTGGGGGATCAAGATCTGAGCTTTGACCGAGTGCTGACAATTGGGGATGCCTCAGCGATGCAATCTCCCCTCAGTTTTACGGGTTTTGGCGCTCTGGTGCGCAATTCTCCCCGGTTGGCGGATCTACTGGACACTGCCCTCAAGCATGACCTGCTCACGGCTCAAGATCTGCAACGGGTACGAGCCTTTCAAGGTAATGCTGCGGTGACCTGGATGTTTTCACAGGGGATGATGGTGCCCACGGGGCGGAACCTGAGGCCAGGACAGGCCAATGCCATGTTGAATAGCTTTTTTGGCATCCTGGCGGCAGAGGATCCTGAGGTGGCGGATCGCTTTATCAAAGACCGCGCCAGTTGGTGGGATTTCACCCGTTTAGCGCTAGGGGCGGCCCGCTACAATCCACTGATTTTGGTCTGGATTTGGCAGATGGTGGGCTTTGAGGGCTTCCGCAAATGGATCCCGACGTACATGAGCTTCACGGGATCCGCTTTTGTCAGTTGGCTATGTGGATCCTGGGCACCGCCGCTGCTGAGGCTGCTGCAACCGCAGATCGAGCCTCGCTGGCCCCGTCTTTGGCATCGCCTGCTGACCTGGAGCTATGACCTCACCTATGGTCAGGGACGACCACGCCTGGAGATTCATCTACCGGGAGCAGAGCTGCAACCTCAGGATCCCAGTCATCCATCCCCCGATCTAGCAGCTTCGGTGGGAGAGCTGGGTTAGGGCAAAACACGTCAGCCGGGATCCCTGGCTCCATCAAGCTCACTCCAGCAAAAACTGTACCCACTTTGGGGGCAAGGGCAGTGGACATTTCAACCGATCCATCACCAACGCCGCCACCAGATGAACGGTAAACACATAGATGATCGAATTGAGGGCGATGAACCCCACCACTGAGAGCTGAATCATCCAGGGCTGCGCCACCACATAGATACCCAGCCAACTCAGGCTCAGATCCAACAGCCAATTGGTGAACCCAGTCAGCTGAATGGTCAGATAGGCCCAGAGATTTTCTCCCACCAACAACGAACTGAGCAAAAACTGAAACACCAGGCCAAAGGTGCTGATCAACGCCCCCGTCAACACCGACAAGTACCATGAGGATCCCTTGCGCCATAACCCCCCACACCAATAGCCCAGTGCTCCATAAGGGATCACGTACATCACACTACGGGTCGGCCCCAAAATCAGGGTTAACAACAGGGCTGAAACCACTAGCGTCAACATGCCTGTGCGGGGATCCCAGCGCATCACCCCCAACGCCACAGGGATGGCAAAAAACAGCCGCACAAATGGCGCTAACGGGCTATAGCTAAGCAGCCACACCAACACCGCAGTGCTGGACAAAAAAGCGGCCTCCACAAGATAGAGTGGCTCCGGCGGCGGGGACGGCAGTTGAGGGGGGGTAGGCAGGTTCACAGCGGCACGGGGAGAACGATTTGATTAATCGGGTCATCAATTGGGATCCCGAGTATTCTTAACCATGCCACCCATGCAGCGCCAAAACCAGGGGATCCGGTTGTCAGCCTATCATGGGCGGTTTGACCCCTAGAGCCGCATCAGAGTTGGGGGCTAGGCAGCCTGGAAAAATTCTTCATGAGGCTACCAATCTAGGAGTGACTCTCCGGTAATTCAACCATCTTCTCTGTGAGAAATACTGTACGATATCACTGAGAAGAGTGCTTTGACCTGAAAATAGGTGTTTTTATTCATACTCCAACATCCACCTGGAAGACTCTACTAGCCTGGTGAAGACGGATTATTCATTGCCCATCAGGGCATCCTAAAGACATAGCCAGTTCTGTTTCACCCTCCACCAGAGGATGAAATAGATCAGCAACAGATTGACCCACCTCTTATGGTTACGCCATTGCAAGGACGTTCAGGGTATTTCGACTTGTTTTTGAATCAAGCTCCCCTGCTGGCCTGGTTGGTTAGTGCTGAAGGGGTACTGGGCTATGCCAATCGGGCTTGGTTACAAGCATTTGGGCTGACAGAGCAGCAGGCTTTGGGGCTGAAGATTGAGGATGTGGTGCCACCCGAGCATGCTGAGCAGTATCGTCGCAATCATCAACAGGTGATTGACACCCAAACCCTCCTGGAGACAGAGGAAACAGCTCTTTTGCCCGATGGAACCCACCATACTTACCTAGTGCGCAAATTTCCGGTTCATCTCAACCGTGAAGATACTCAGGATGACCAGGGATCCCTGTTCCCCTCGGATCCCATCTGGGTGGGAGGCATGGCTGTGGATATCACTCATTACAAAACTGTGGAAGAGGATCTGAAAGACAGCGAAGCCCGCTACCGACTGATCACAGACCTCACCACCGACTACCTCTATCGCCTGAAGGTAGAGCCGGATGGCAGCATGTGCGGTGTCATGGTCAGTGA
The DNA here is from genome assembly GCA_050330615.1 of Cyanophyceae cyanobacterium. Classification (GTDB taxonomy): domain Bacteria; phylum Cyanobacteriota; class Cyanobacteriia; order Thermostichales; family Thermostichaceae; genus JAAUUM01. Next base: position 5,070 of record JBHJNR010000304.1, on the reverse strand, counting down.
GAAATTTGCCCAGATGACCGGGTTCTCGTTGGACGAGGTCAAAGACATGTCCAACTGGCCCCGTTTTATTCATCCCGATGATTTAGCCCCAACCGTAGTTTTTTTCCAGGATGTAGTGGCCAGTTGCCAACCCCAGTCCACAGAGATTCGCTTTGTGACCAAAAGCGGCGAGATCCTTTGGGTAGATCTCTTTGCCCGTCCGGAGTGCGATACCAGAGGAGTGCAGGTGGTGGCCATTAATGGCGCAGTTAAAGATATCACCCTGCGCAAGGTGGCCGAGATCAAGCTGTACCAAACCAGTGAACTACTACAAAGCCTGCTGGTCAACTCCCTCGACGGCATCATGATATTTCGCTCGGTACGAGATGAGCAGGGATCCATTATTGATTTCGAGTATCTGTTGAGCAATCCGGTCGCCTGCCAGATTATCGGGCGCAGGGAGGCATCTTTACTGGGTCAGCGGCTGTTGGATGTGGTGCCGGGTCACAAAGCGGATGGACTGTTTGAGCGCTATGTGGCGGTGGTTGAAACAGGCCAGCCCGATCATCATCAGTTCTATTACGGTCATAAGGGGCTGAATCGCTGGTTCGAGAATACCTCTGTCAAATTGGGGGATGGATTTGCCGTCTCTTTTCGAGATATCACGTCCCTAAAACAGTCGGAAAGACTGCTCCAAACTATGAATCGCCAGCTGGCGGATCGGATCAAGGAACTGAACCAACGGAATGAAGAGATGCGTCAGTTGGGGGATCTCAGCAGCTTTTTGCAGAGTTGTTTGACCCTAGAAGCCGCCTATCGTGATCTCCCCCGCCTGATCGAGCCACTTTTTCCCGACTGTGCGGGGGCTTTGTTCATTGTGTGTTCCACTTGGGATCAGGTGGAAAGTGTCGCCAGTTGGGGAGAGATCAACCACCTGGATGCCTTGCTTCCCCAATCGTGTTTGGTCTTGCAACAGGGCCACTGCTATTGGAGTTCTCCCAGTTTTGAGAGGCTGCATTGTCAGCTGGCGGCATCGGTTCCTGGCCTCAGTACTTTTTGCCTTGACCTAACCACCCAAGGGGACACGTTAGGTGTGCTTTATCTCTCTACGCCCCAACCATCTGGACTCCCGCCCTCAAAGCAGCAATTGGCTCGCACTGTGGGGGAACAGATGTCGTTGGCTATCGCCAATCTCAAACTACGGGAAACCCTAGAAGAGCAGAGCATCCGAGATCCTCTCACAGGGTTGTTGAATCGTCGCTATCTGGCTCGTTTTTGGGAACGAGAGCTGCAAAAGGCCACTCGCCATCAACGTGTTCTTGGGGTGATTCTTTTGGATATCGACCATTTCAAGCATTTCAACGATGCCTACGGTCACGATGCTGGAGATCAAGTGTTGCAACGGGTCAGCAGTCAACTCAGGGCCAATATCCGGGGATCCGATATGGTCTGCCGCTATGGCGGAGAGGAGATGTTGCTGGTGTTGCCCGAATCTTCTCTAGAGGACACCCGTGAGCGGGCCGATCAGTTGCGCCAAGCGATTGCGGCAGTCGAGATGATCTATGACGGCAAAGTCCTGGATCCTATCACTGTCTCATTGGGGGTGGCGGCTTTCCCTCTCCACGGCAGCACCCCAGAAGATCTGGTCAAAGCAGCTGATCAGGCCCTCTACCAAGCCAAACAGGAGGGGCGCAATCGAGTAGTGGTGGCGATATCGTCACGCCAGAGGGTCTGAACCATCAGGGATTCCCTCCAATGCGATAGGCTGCAAAGGTATTATCACTTGCTGTAACCGCATGAAATCCTACAACAGCCCGCCTGCCTTGACCATCTCTGCCGACAAAACCTACACCGCTACCATCGAGACTTCTGCTGGCACCATGACGGCAGAATTGTTTCCCCAAGATGCTCCCAACACCGTCAATAATTTTGTCTTTCTGGCGCGGGATGGTTTTTACAACGAGGTCATCTTCCATCGCGTGATCTCAGGCTTCATGATCCAAGGAGGGGATCCCACTGGCACGGGTCGAGGCGGGCCAGGATACAAATTTAACGATGAGCCGGTCAAACGTCCCTACAACCGGGGCACGCTGGCCATGGCCAATGCTGGCCCCAACACCAATGGCAGCCAGTTCTTTGTCATGCACCAAGACTACGGCCTCCCCCCCAGCTATACCATCTTTGGCAAACTCACCGCCGGCGAAGATGTGCTTGATGCCATCGCCAGCACCCCCACCGACCGTCAAGATCGCCCCAACACCACCGTCACTATCCAGTCGATCACCATCGCTGAAGCCTAACCAAACCACCCACGTCTGGGCCTTGGCTATCACATCTGCTGTCAGAGGGGAGCTTCTCTCTAGGAGTCTCAGGGATCCCTGGGATTGGGGACAGTCTTGGGGATCTGCCCTTGCTCAGTCAGGGGATCCCTGGGTTCGTCCTAAAATAGAATCCAGCCCTTGCCGAGGATCCCCCCGTGACCACCGCCCTTTCCCATTCCAGTTCTCTTGAGGCCAATACGGCCCACCCCATTGCGGTGGAGTTGAGCCATGTCTGGAAACGGTTTGGAGACCAGCCTGTGGTGGCAGATCTGAGCTTGAGTCTGCCGCGAGGGGAAGTTTTTGCCCTCTTAGGCCCTAACGGAGCTGGCAAGTCCACCACGATTCGGATGCTCACCACCCTGACCTTGCCTAGCCAGGGATCCGCGCAGGTGATGGGCTATGACGTGGTGCGACAGCCCTTGCAGGTGAGACAGGCGATTGGGGTGGTGTTACAGCAGGTAACCCTAGAGGGATCCCTGACTGTGTGGGAAAATCTGGAGTTCCACGGGCGGATGCACCATTTGCCCAACCCCCTCCGCCAGGAGCGGATCAACCGCTGGTTAGACTATGTGCGGCTTGCGGATCGGCGCGATAGCCAAGTTAGAACCCTATCTGGGGGCATGAAACGCCGCTTACAGGTGGCCCGAGCGTTGTTACATGAACCGCAGGTCTTGTTTCTAGACGAGCCGACAGTGGGATTGGATCCGCAAGCCCGCCGCCTCTTATGGGATATCTTGCGGGATCTGAATCGGCAGGGAATGACCCTATTGGTGACCACCCATTACATGGAAGAAGCTGAAGAATTGTGTCACCGGATTGGCATCATGGACGCCGGCAAATTGATCGAGCTGGGTAGCCCACAACAACTGCGGCAACAACATGGCGAAGGATTATTGGTCACCTCAGCCACAGGATCCCAATCCCAGGGCATCGAGGCGGCTCAGCAATTCCATTTCTTCCCAACCGTGGCCGATGCTCAGTACCATCTTGACAGCTTGCCCGATCGCACGGGCAAAATGGTGCGGCCCTCTAACCTAGAAGATGTCTTTGTCAAACTAACAGGCCGTCAATTGGATTAGGGCTGATGGATTAGAGCTCATAATCATGGGTTGTGAACCGCTCTCCATACCTCTCTCTATTTGACATACTCCCCAACCCACTTGACGGCTGTAGGCCAAAGGCCATTCCTGCGTGGGGTATCTTTCTTGGAGTTTACGATGAATCGGGATCCCCGACGGTGGGTGGTGAGCTGGCTGATGGCCCTAGGGTTTGCCCTCTGGGTGTTGTGTCTATATGGATCCTCGGGAGTCACACAATCCCTCGGGGCCGATCCCTTGGCTCAGGGTTGGATCCAGGTGCTCGATCAGCCGGGATCCCTAGAACGAGTGCAAACGGTTTCACCCTCTGCTCAGGTAAGGATTTGGCAGGGGCAATCGGTGATCAATGCGGGATCCTTTAGCTCATCAGATCAGGCCGATGTGCTTTTGCAATCCCTGGATTTATTGGGCATAACCGGACAAGCCATGCCGAACAATCTGCCTCCACCCCCATCATCTCGGTTAGAGGCTGCTGCTCCCAGCCTGGGTTCCATCACAGCTATGACAGATCCTCCCTATCATTTGCCTTATCCGTTGGCTATCTTGGCGGATTTGGTATCCCTGGCGGGCGTATCACGCCCCGAACGCCTCCATCGGGATGCTGCTCAGGCTTTTGTTCACATGCAGTCAGCAGCCCGCCAATCAGGGATCCAACTGGTTCCCTTATCGGGGTATCGGGATATGTCCACCCAGACTTTCTTGTTTCAACGGCAGATCCAACGACGGGGATCCGAGCGTGCCGCCAGATTCCTCTCTGCTCCACCGGGATTCAGCGAGCATCACACCGGCTATGCCCTCGATATCGGAGATGGATCCCAGCCCTATACCCATGTGCAATATGCCTTTGCCCAAACAGCCGCCTATGGTTGGTTGCAAGCCCAAGCGGGATCCTATGGTTTTGAGTTGTCGTTTCCCCTTGATAACCCCCAAGGGATCAGTTTTGAGCCTTGGCATTGGCGGTATGTGGGCACAGCAGAGGCCCGTCAATTATTTGCCCAGGCCAGACAGCTATGATGAATCGTGAACATCTGCTCAGGTTGAGGCCCATGACCTAGGTCTTTCATCTCAGAATCTAAAGATTCAGTTTCTGATCCCGATAAGATTCTAAACATTGGTCAAAATCCTCAATCTCCTCAAATCAAGTCCCCGTAAGACTTACGCAGGATCCAACCCCCACTACTGTGTTGAGGGTCACGGCACAATGGTTCCTGAGCAACTATCAGGCGACAAGCACTATGCAACAGCTCCATCCGAATCTGTCTCTGGACAACGCTGGGATCCCTCCCCAGGTCGAGGATGATCGCACAGGCATTCATGTGGAAACCCTGAAACGCGCCTTTGCCGACAACCTCATGTATGTCCAAGGCAAAAGCCTGGCCACCGCCTCCCGCAACGATCTCTACATGGCCTTGGCCTATACCGTGCGGGATCGGCTACTCCAGCGTTGGCTCAAAACCTCCGAAACCTATCAGGCGCAGGATACCAAGTTTGTCTATTACCTGTCAGCTGAATTCTTGATGGGGCGGCAGTTGGGCAATGCCCTGATCAATGTGGGCCTTTACGAGCGGATCCAATCAGCGGTGAAAGATCTGGGGATGGATCTGAACGAGCTGCTCGAAAATGAAGAGGAACCAGGACTAGGCAATGGTGGTTTGGGGCGACTGGCAGCCTGT
>JBHJNR010000303.1:0-12899 GCA_050330615.1 Cyanophyceae cyanobacterium | reverse complement strand
AAGCCCCCTGCCGCCAGGATCCCGGCCACCGTGCCCTCTAGGCTCACGGCTCCTTCTGTGCCCGCCTCCACCGATTGCAAAGTGGTGATCAAGAATGTGCGCTGGCCATAGGCCTTGCCGATTTCGCTGCTGGTGGTATCCGCCAGCTTGGCGGCAAAACTGGCGCTGTAGGCTAACCACCAAAAGGGATCGGGCCAAAACAGAAATCCCACAGCACAGACAGCCCCAGTAAAGGCGGATCCCCAGACGTTTTCTGGCCCCCTTGCTCCACCCCGCTTTTCGGCGATGCCTTTGGCTTCCTTTTGAACCATGCCCACTTTGGTTACTAGGGTGCCCGCCACAAAATAGGCGGCTACCACGCCATAACCCCGCCACCCCAGGGATCCCCAGACCAATACCCCCAAGATCCAGGCATGGAGGATTCCCTCTTTGGTTAAGGCTTTTTGGCGACTGAACCAGGCTGCTACCGCCAGCAGGGAGTTCAACCCCAAAGCAATCGCCCACGGGGTCAAACCGGGATCCCACTGGGCAAAGGCCGTGTTCATGACTGACTCCTATTCACGAGCCGAAATCCGCAGGGATCCCGGTTGGGCCGGATCGCCGATCAGTTGGATGCTGCGTTGATTGGCATCCAGATGACGGGCGATCAGATAGAGGGTCTCCACTTGGTCAGGAGTACCGAGCTGAGCGGCAAGTTCTGCCAACGTCAGGGATCCCTGGCTAGAGCTGACGGTCATGAGCATCTTGTGCTGAAGATCTAACACTGTTCCGGCAGCAGCCTTACCTGCTTCCACCCCTGGCTGGTGGTAGGCATTGATGTTGATCAAGGAGGCATAAAGCCCCACCGCTCTTTCGTAGAGGGCGATCAAGGCTCCCACTGACCGGGGATCCACGGCATTGATGGTAACGGTGATGGAGTCGCGGCCATTGTCATATAGTGCGCCTCGGGTGCCCTGCAAAAAGCCGTTCAAGTAGTCGCCAGCTGTGACGCCGGGATCCAGTTCTAGAGATTCTCCAGTCCGGTCTTGTAGCACCTCAATAAAGGTGGCGAAGAAGTTGGGTACCCCATCTCGGAGCTGCTGCACATAGGCGTGTTGGTCGGTGGATCCCTTGTTTCCGTAGACTGCGATGCCCTGGTTGACGCGGTTGCCGTTCAGATCTAGCTCTTTGCCCAGAGACTCCATCACCAGTTGTTGCAGGTAGCGGCTAAACAATAACAGGCGATCTTTGTAGGGCAGCACCACCATATCTTTCAGCCCTTGCCCCTGCCCGACCACGTACCAAGCCAGTGCCAGCAAAGCCGCCGGGTTGGACTTGATGCCTGGAATGCGGGTGGCGGCATCCATCACCGCTGCCCCCACCAAAAACTCGCGGATGTCGATCCCCTGCAAAGCTGCGGGCAAGAGCCCCACCGACGACATGATCGAAGTGCGTCCCCCCACCCAATCAAAGATGGGAAACGTGGACATCCAGCCCTGAGAACGAGCCAGTTCCTCTAGCTTGCTACCGGGACTGGTGACCGCCACCGCATGGCCCGCCCAGTTGAGTCCCCGACCTTCCACTGCCGCCCGTACCTCAGCCATACCGTTATTGGGCTCAGGGGTGCCGCCTGATTTGGACACCACCGCCACCAGGGTTTGATCCAGATCAGATCCCAGGCCCGCCAAGATCCGGTCAATGCCATCGGGATCAGTATTATCGACAAAATGGATCCCTAAGGGAGGCTCGACCTCCGCCAGGGCAGCGCTGACAAACTGTGGCCCCAAGGCCGAACCCCCAATGCCTATCCACAATAGTTGGCGAAAGGGTTGCCCTTGAGGGGTCAAAATTACCCCTTGGTGGATATCTCGGGCAAACTGTTCGATCCGCGAGATGGCCGCCTCAATGTTTTGCTTAATGTCTTCACGGGGGGCGAGTTGAGGCGACCTCAACCAATAGTGACCCACCTGCCGCCGTTCATCAGGATTAGCAATGGATCCCAGTTCTAAGGATTGCATTTCAGCAAAGGCTTTGGCAAAGGGAGCCTCTAGCTCTGCAACCTGTGCCTCCTCAAACTGGATCCGGCTGATGTCGAGGTAAAGCTTAAGGTCTGGATGGTAGTAGAGCCAGTCTTGGTATCTCTGCCAGAGATCATCACCCTGCATTGGTCGCTCTCCCGTACGCTAACGCTACCAATCTACCGGAGTTCGACCCTGGTTCGCTCAAGCATCTAAAGCAGACCACCCTGGGGTGACCATGCTCACTCTTCCTTAACTGCGAGGAAGCGTGTGGAGAACTTGTGTGGAGTGGCTGACCCGCCCTGACCTAGAACCTAGTAAGTCTTTCCAGAGCCGGTTGAGGGGACACCTGTTATTCAGGTCAAAACATGATGTCGTCTTCTGTTTGTCCCCATACCCCCCAGATGATGGCACCAAAGATGGCAGTGTAGACCCAAACCATGGGGCCGAGCTCAAACAGTTCTTCCATGTTCTTGACCTCTTGTTACGGAGCTAAATGGATTGTCTTATATTCACCAAGTATCGTCATGTTTCGTTACAGTGTCAATCAGGATCCTAAGAAAAAGACGGAATAAGTTATCTTTCTCGGCGCTCAATCGCATGACATGGTCTGTTCTGAGGGGAGCAGTGGGAATGCGGAACAGATGCTGAGGATGAGCACACCAGCCCCCTAGAGCAGCTGTTAGCCTAAAGGCCAAGTGGTGGATGAGGTGGTCAATATGATGAAGCCAGAAAAACGTTTCGGCAATGCGTGGATTGGGCTGGTCTTGCCGATGGTGCTGGGAATGACCGGGATGGGGATGTCAGCCAGTTGGGGGGCAGAAGTAGAGGCACCCATTCTGCTGGCTCAGGCAGAGAGTCAGGATGGAGCGGAATGGCTGGCCCGCTATGAAGAAGCCTGGGGATCCCTGCCACCGTTACCCAATCTGCAATTTCGCCAGCAGGTGCGGATGTCGGGCACGCAGGAGTTTACCGCCACGCTGGATGTGCTCTATCGGCAGGATGGCTCCTGGCAAGCCTGGCTGGGGGAAGGGGATCGGATTCGGCTGTTAGACTCTCGCGACCTGGAGGTGGTCAACCAGTCAGATATCTTGCGGATGTATTCTGTGTATACCACCCGACCCAATGCGCTGATCCCGGAGGTGGGGTTCGATGTGTCGGCCCCCGAAGGTCGCTATGCCGTGCAATCGGTGACTGAGGTGCTATTGAGTGGTGAACGGCGGGCCATTCACCTGGTGCTGGAGCCCAGTGATGCGGGCCAGTTGCGGGAGATTTGGTTGGATCCCGAGACAGGTTTGCCCCATCAATCGCTGCTGTCTTTGTCAGGCATCTGGGGGCAGGCGTTTGCGTTATTGGAGTTCGCGGCGGTGGAGGATTATTGGCTGCCCAGCTCGGCCCAGATCAATGCGGGCTATGGCTTTTGGACCTTGGACGGTCTATCCCGACGGGTGCTACGGGGATCCTTGATGATCAGCCACGAGTACCAGGACTATCAGGTATTGCCAGAAGGAGAAGCACTGAGGTTTGCGGCCTCCAAACCTCCCGTAGATCAGCCTCCCACACTGGTGGGATTGCCAGGAGAGAGCCGCCCGATTCAGGCAGGGGATGTGCAGGCGCTGGGGGCTAATGCCGAGGGCAATCAAGAATTTAGCATCGGTCTGGGACGGGATGAACTCGAACCCATTGATGAGCGGATCCTGGCCTTTAATTTGACCCGGCCTGCCAGTCGTAATGCCCTGACCCAGATCGACACGCTGGCCTCTCTCAGCCTGGGGGGAGATACGTTGCCGGTGTATCTGTTTCAGTTCGATACGGAACGGCCCCTAAGCCCGATTCAGGGGAGTGCCGCCCCCTCTGTGGATCCCAATGATGTGTTTCGGGAGCGGACACGAGTGATTCGGTTGTTGGGGAATTGAGGGTAGCCAATTTGGTGAACAATCGTCATTCCAAACAGGGATCCTGTCAACTTGTCAACGTCAACTGTAACTGGAGTGCAGGTGTGATCTTCGCGCACATGAGCAATCGTTAAGTTTTGCGGTGAAGTGATCTTGTTTCTCAGATTCAATCCTAAATTGGGTGCTACAAGTCCAACGGTCAAGCCATCAGGCGGTCAATCCATCAGGAGTAGATGCCCAGCGGGAGTAGAGTCATTGAGCTAACACTCAGTGTGGTCATTACTTAGTGTGGCCATTACTCACAGGGGTTGATCTGACTGGGTCTTTTGACTAGGGATCCCTAGGATCCTTAGTGTTTGCAGCTTTGGTTCCATCTGTCCAGAATTTGTCCAAAACGAGTTTGTCACGCAAAGGATTAAAACCCTGATGATCACCCCTTTATTCGCTGCTGTTCCCCCGACCCCCATGTGGTCTCCTTCCATCGCGGTTGTGATGATCTTGTGCAATGTGTTTGCTGTCCTGCTGTGGAAGCTAGTCTTGCCCCTGATCAATGCCTGGTTAGGCGCTGTGGGCTACGAAAGTCGTGCTAGCCTCTCGATTCCTGAGGGATCCGAAGGCTTTGTTTTCCCCTTTCCTGGCGTCACCCTGACCTTGCCCGAATTGTTGGCGGCCACCAGCTTTGGCCATCTGATTGGAGCGGGCGTCATTCTGGGCCTGACCCGGATGGGTGCTCTCTAGGAGCCAACCCCATCTAGCCCCTGACCAAGTTTTCAAGTCCCTGACCCAGTTTGGTGTTTCTTGTTAAAACGGATCTCGCCCTCTGCGCTTACGGTATGTCACGTACGGTAGGTCAAGGGGGTGGGATCCATTTTTGATCAGTCGCTTTTTTGCCCTCTCCTCGCTGGAACTGAGAAAAGGATTAGCTCGGCTGTCTCAACTGTTCCAGCAAGCCTATGGACATAGGCTGATTTTAGGTTTATCAAAGGAGGAGGCTGGTTCTCTCTGATGCAGTTTTGTAGTGCAGCTTTACCTTGCAATCTCCGCCTGGGCTAAAGTTTTGAGGGATCCCTGACAAGTTAGTATTCCTAGACACTCGATAGAGGTTTTGGGTAAGGTAGCCTTAGCTAACTGTCGACCGACGGCTCTGATTATTCCTTTCATTTTTGTTCTCTAGCCACATCTTGGGGTTATTCGATATGAAAAAAGCAGCCCAACTGATTGGACTTGCGTTAGTTTTGCCAGCAGCCTTGGTGTTGGCAGAGTCTTCCTCTGGTGCATGTTCTCGCTCCCGCTCCACTGTGGAATCAGCTCAAGAATCCACAACGGTCTACTACTACAACAACGTCAGCAACCAGTCCCGCAATAGTCTGCTGCCCGTTGGGGTTGAATCTCGCACTGAGCCCTATGGTTTCATCGGTGTGGCGATTGAGCCTATTGATTCAACTCGCGCCCGCGAAGTTAACGGTGAGCGTGGCCTATGGTCGTCTATCTTCTCTGGCAACAGCACTCTGCCTGAAGTGGAAGGTGTGTTGATCGTACGCACTCTAGAGCAAGGGCCTGCTGCCTTGGCTGGGCTGACCGATGGAGATGTGATCTTGGGTGTCAACGGCGAAATGGTGATGGATGTCCGTCGCGTCCAACAGATCATCAGCAGCATCCCTGTTAACCTTCAGATCCCTGTGACTTTTCAACGGGGCAATCGGGTGATGTCTACGATGATTCAAGCCGGTGATGGCCGTTACTTGCGTCCGATGATGCAGTAAGCCTTGCCAAAATTGAGTTTTTGGCTCAAGCCTTTAAGCCCCTTTCTTGTGTTGAGAGAGGGGTTTTGTCTAGTAATGTTTTGTGAGGCAATGTTTTGCCTTGTAGTCCTTTGCCAGCCAAAGCCTATTCAGTGACGGGCACCTTGAGGGCAAGGATGGATCCCGTAGCTCCGGTGGCAATGACCTCCAGGGATCCCCCATGCGCTTCTAGAATACTGCGGGCAATGAAAAGCCCCAATCCTGTGGAGCGAGCGGTCAACCGTTGTCCAGCGATCTCAAAGGCTTCGCCTCGGTAGGGTTGGGCCAACTGCTCTAGGGGAGCTGGCAATCCAGGGCCATCGTCTATCACCCAGATTTGCCCCGCTTGGAGCTCGATAGTCACCCGGCTTTGGGCATAGTGCAGGGCATTGTCCACAATGTTGTACAAAGCTCGTTCCAACTCAGAGGGATCCGCCTGGGCTTGTCCAGCACCGATCACAGTCAGCTGGATCCCTCTTTCTTGGGCGACCGGAGCCAAACGATTGGCTAGGTTTTGGGCCAGATGAAGCAGATCGCAGGGTTGGAAATGGAGGTCAATCTCCTCTCGCTCGGCCCGGTGGGCTTCCACCATTTTTTGCACCAGTTCTAGAATGCGCTCATTCTCCTTGAGCAGATCGGCCAAGAGACTTTTTTGCTGGTGGGGATCCATGTGCTGATCCCGCAGGGCCAACAGCAGGTGCCGAAAAGCCACCAAGGGGGTTTTGAGATCGTGCATGAGCGTAGCTGTGAAGGCAGCTCGACCCTCCTGCTCTCGCCGCACCTGTTGGAGTAGCTGGGAGAAAGCCCCCCGCAAGATCAGAGCTTCTTGGGGATCCTGGGGACGTTGGGCCAGCATCCATCTGCCGGGATCCCCTATCATCAATTCCAGGCGAGACAGTTCCTTGGCCAAGATGGTCAAGGATCGCAACATCCAGACCGACGAGTAGTAGCCTACCCCGGCGCTCAAGATGCCCAATATCGGGATCCACAGCACCAGCCCCAGCGGGATCCGAACCAGCTCTGGCGATAGCATGACCGTGGCGACAATCAGGGTCGCATTGGGGACAAAAGAGAGGCCAGCAATCAGCAATGCCACCTGTCCCCGCACGGTTCCCCGCAACAGTGACTGGAACCGTTGATAGTGAGCTGGGATCCCTGACCAGGTGCCTGTCACTACCGTTTTGGCCCGTCTGGCCATCTGTTGGAGTTTTGTGCTGGCCTCTGAATCCATCAATCAACCTCCTGCGTGAGCCGCGTGCCCGGATCCCAGTTGCCCGGATCCCAGTTACCTGGATTCCTCTGCCACTATGACGCCAATCTCTCCCCCAGGACAGCGGAGTCTCTTCAGCCCCTCTTTCATTTCACCAGTGTTTCACGAGTGAACCGTTAATCTGGGGCGCTATCCTAAATGGGATCCCCTTCTATCTCTGACCCGAAAGCCCTTGGACTGATCTTGATCGCTGGGGCTACTGAATTTCTATCTCCATTCATCGCCTCAACTCAGTCTTGTGAATACAACTCTCTCCCCCCACCAAACCCTCAAGCATTATTTTGGCTATGACCAATTCCGCCCTGGTCAGCAACAGGTGGTGGAGCAGGTATTGCATGGTCAGGATGTTTTTGTGCTGATGCCGACGGGGGGAGGAAAGTCACTGTGCTATCAGTTGCCTGCCCTGCTCCAGGAGGGTGTCACCGTGGTGATATCTCCCCTGATCGCCCTGATGCAGGATCAGGTGATGAGTTTGCAAAACAACGGGATCCCGGCCACCTTTTTGAATAGCACCCTGCCCTTGGCCGAGCAACGAGCACGGGAGCTGGCCCTCTTGCGGGGAGACTATAAACTGCTTTATGTCGCTCCAGAACGCTTGGCGCAACCCGAGGTCTGGCCTTGGCTACAACAGCTGGCCTCGCGGCAGGGGATCCCTCGCTTGGTGGTGGATGAGGCCCATTGCATCTCCGATTGGGGGCACGACTTTCGGCCCGAGTATCGCCAGATCGATCAGATCCGCGACAAATTGAACGGGATCCCAGTTACAGCGCTGACGGCAACGGCCACAGAACGGGTGCGGGCGGACATCGTTACCCAATTGGGACTCCGGGATCCCTGGCGATATGTGGCCAGCTTTGATCGGCCCAATCTTTACTACGCCGTCCAACCCAAGCAACAGGGATCCCAGCAGGAGGTGGTGCAGCTAATCCGGTCGGTGCCCTCCGGGGCGACCATCATCTACTGTCAGAGCCGGGCTGAGGTGGAACGGTTGGCTCAATTGCTGTCTAGCCAAGGGATCCCGGCCTTGCCCTATCATGCGGGTTTGGCCCCGGAGGTGCGGGAGGCCAATCAAACTCACTTTATTCGGGATCAGGTGCAGGTGATGGTGGCCACCATTGCCTTTGGAATGGGCATCAACAAGCCAGATGTGCGGTTAGTGATTCACTACGATTTGCCCAAAACGATGGAGGGCTATTATCAAGAATCGGGACGGGCGGGACGGGATGGCTTGCCTGCCGACTGTGTGCTTTTTTTTAGTTTGGCGGACAAGAGCAAGATCGAGTTCTTTATTCAACAAAAAACTGATCCCCAAGAACAACGGATTGCCCGTCAACAATTGCGCCAAATGACGGATTATGCCAGCAGTCATCTCTGCCGACGGCGGATGCTCCTCAGTTATTTTTCGGAGACGTTAGCCCCCACCAATTGTCAAAACTGCGATAACTGTCTTCATCCCATTGCCCTGGAAGATCGGACGGTGGAGGCCCAAAAGTTTCTCTCCTGTATCTACCGTAGTGGCGAACGATTTGGCATGAACCACATCATCCAAATCCTGCGGGGATCCAAAAATGAGAAGCTCCTCCAGCTCAACCACCACAAACTGTCCACCTACGGCATTGGCCAAGATCTCAGCCAAAAAGCTTGGCAGGCGCTAGGCCGAGCCCTCTTGCAACAAGGGTTAGTGGATGAAACCCAGGATGGCTTTCCGGTGCTCTCCCTCAATTCTGAGAGTTGGGAGGTGCTGCGCGGGCAGCTCAGCGTCCAAGTGCCACAGCTCCAATTGGAGCCCCAACAGGCCACCCCAATCGAATCTCGCCAGGGATCCCTGGATGAGGATGATCAGGCGTTGTTTCAGTCGCTCAGACAACTGCGCAAACAATTGGCAGACGAGCGATCCGTGCCGCCTTTTGTGGTGTTTTCCGATCGATCCCTGATTGAGATGGCCCAAAAGAAGCCGGAAACCCTCCAGCAGTTTTCTCAACTGAATGGAGTGGGTAGCCGCAAACTGGCTCAATACGGCGATGTTTTTCTCAAGGCGATCTACGACCACGCGCCCGTCAAGAGTCAACCCAGGACAAAGGCTCCTCCAGCCCAAGTCGCTGGCTCTCAAAAGCAACCTGATCCAGTTCCAACCCAGTCCTTACTGGTTCCCGCTGCCCCATCAGCAGGGATCCCGTCAACCCCAAAGTCCTTGACCTCAACCTCTCTAGTCGATCCGCCGCCCGATCTGCCCAGCCTGAATGACACCCATAGGACAACATTCACCCTTTATCAACAGGGGATCCCGATTGACCAGATTGCATACGAGCGGAATCTATCCATCAAGACAATTCATAGCCATTTGGCCTTATTGTTGGCCCACGGACAGGAGATTGCTCTGGATCAGTTGGTACCCACTTGCCGCCAATGGCAGATCATTCGGGCGATGTTCAAGGAGCAAGGTTACGATAGCCTCTCATCTGTCCGAGAGCATCTTGGGGAAGACTATAGCTACGAAGAGATTCGCTATGTCAGAGCAGCTCTCTTTCATCAGCCCTAGCATCAACCTTTGGTTGAGTCTTAGATTGGGTTGTGGGTTAAGTACGTTGATCTGACTGCTGATCTGACGAGAGTGTGATTAGTTCAGATCTGTTCCTGACCTAATGAATCCAGAGACTGGGATCCAAAAACTCATTTAAGTCCGCGATGCTGTCTACCATTGACATGCCTGATGAGGGCACATTGATATCCTGGCTGAGATACTGGATGCAGTCGCGCATCAAAAAGTAGACCCCCAGCACTCCGCCCGCAGCGACGGCCACCAAGGTTCCCCCCACCATGCGCGAAAATTCCTGCCGTTGGAACGCTTGCTCCATGAGCAGCAAGGACCAAAAGCCGAGAGAGAGAACCAGTAGGATTATCCATGCCATAATATGAACTAATGTAACACAAAATTCACAATCTGTGTTTTTGCCATTCCCCCGATCTTGTCTTGTTTCATCCGGTCTCTGTGTCCCAGGCAGGGATCCTACTTTGATGTCAGCCTCAACCATCACTGGGGTTATCTGAGTGAGCCTATGCTGACCTATTCCCCCACCGCTTACTACCGCGCATATAGAGCTTGGCATCTATCGCCGTTTCATCTGGCCCTCTTTCAGGTGCTCCAGGAGCGGGGGGTGCCGCTCGGTAAGATCCAGGGATCCCAGGGCTTTCAGGCTGGCTATACTGTGCGACCTCTTGCGGAGCGGCAGGCAGAAGATGAGTTGATGTGGCTGATTCAGGTGGGGGTGCTGCGGCGGGAGGTGGATGGCCAAGGGATCACCGATAGCTATCGACTGGCTCCTCTAGGGCGTCAGATCTTGGAGTCAGTATCCTCAGCCTCTCAGGATCAAAAGAGAGGTTCTTTTCAGGATTGGATCACAGATCGGTTGACCCGCTGGGGATTAACTTAAAGAGAGATCCCCTTGGCCTATTCGTTTATGATGCCAAAACTGATTCTCGTGGCATGGGTTTGTATGTCCCCCAGCCCAACAGATCATTTTGCCGCTGACAGGCTTGCTCCCAGCTATCTGCCTCAAAGGCTAGAATTTGCTCTGCCCCTGGCTCTAAAAGCTTCTGAACGCTCGATCCTGTTGGGAACAGTGTGTAGCTCCCATCAAGGTCTCGCCATAGTTCGTAGTTTTGCGTCATGACTAAGTCTGAGTAGGAAAAGCTCTTAAGTAAGCAGGAGTGCTGTTAATGCCTAGCCATGTCTGATCTTGATGCCTCAATAGAGCGTAACGCCGATCCTGGGATCCTGGATCTTGAGGATGCAGATGGTGCAGATCGGAAGGCCGACTCACCTGCTGAAC
Source organism: Cyanophyceae cyanobacterium (assembly GCA_050330615.1). Classification (GTDB taxonomy): domain Bacteria; phylum Cyanobacteriota; class Cyanobacteriia; order Thermostichales; family Thermostichaceae; genus JAAUUM01. The sequence goes on along the minus strand of JBHJNR010000303.1, from coordinate 2,126 downwards.
GAGGGATCCCTGACGTGATTCCACTGGATAGCCTTGCCCATGCCCTCCATCTAGCCGGATCCCAAGAGGTGAATCTGAGGCTGGTTTCTCGCCTAAGTGGAGCACGACTCACCTTGCGGGGCCAAGACCTGTTGGTCAAGGGATCCCCGGTTCAGAGAGAACAGATCCGGCGCTGGGTGGCGATGCTAGCAGCCGATACCCCCATCTCCAAGGTGGATGCAGAATTGGCCTATCAGTCGGTGCTGGAGCAGACGGTCGGAGAGTATATGCAGGCACAATCCCAAACGTTAACCCGGACGTTGCGGGGCCAAGCCATTCGGCCCAAAACCCTAGGGCAGCAAGCCTATGTGGGGGCGATTGCCAGCCATGAGTTGGTTTTTGGCATCGGGCCGGCGGGTACCGGCAAAACCTATCTCGCCACCGTGATGGCGGTGATGGCACTACAAGAGCGGCGGTGCGAGCGATTGATCCTGACCCGTCCGGCCGTGGAAGCGGGAGAGAAACTGGGCTTCTTGCCGGGGGATCTCCGGGAAAAAGTGGATCCCTATCTACGGCCTCTCTATGATGCGCTGCACGATTTGATCCCGCCGGAGCAGGTCACGCGGATGATCGAGCAAAATATCATCGAAATTGCCCCTTTGGCCTATATGCGAGGACGCACCCTGACCCGCGCTTTTGTCATCCTTGATGAAGCCCAAAATACAACCCCCGAGCAGATGAAAATGGCCCTGACCCGATTGGGGGAGGGATCCCGGATGGTGGTGACGGGAGACTTGAGCCAAACGGATTTGGGGGCTAGACAGATCTCAGGATTGGCGGTGGCAGCGCGGGTGCTGGCCCAGACCGAGGGGATTGCCTTTCATTACCTACAAGAAAAAGATGTGGTGCGCCATCCTCTGGTGCGGCGGATCGTAGCTGCCTACAATAACTATGAGCAAATTCAGCCCAGTAGCTAATTTCCCACACTTTGCGGAAAGGATCCCCAGTATGGCCATCAACAAAGCTAAAATCCGTCAGATTCATCGTGTCCTCGCCCCGATCATGGTTCTGCCGCTGATTTTGTCGGTGGTTACCGGATCCCTTTATCAGATTGCCTATCTCAACCAAAATTTTGATTATCGCTGGTTGATTGAGGCCCACAAAGGCAATTTTGGCCCCGTGCGCCTAGAGATGGTTTATCCTTTTCTCAATGCCATCGGTCTGTTTGTGGTGGCTATTTCTGGCTTTACGATTTGGTTGCAGATGCGGAAGCCTAAGCGGAAGACGGGAGTAACCCCTGAGTAAGATACCGCTCTCAAGGGGGCAAGTCCCTCAGGCTTTTCGGTAAGCCCAGTACAAAGTTTGGGCCAAAATAGCCAATGAGGCAATGGCCATCAGGCCCCCCCAAAACCAATAGGGTAACAGCAAGTTCTGGGCAATTTGGGCAGAATCTGACAGCATTTGCTGACCGCCAATCACGGCACCAGGGCTAAACAAATAGTCCACTTGGTGATAGGTGCTGATACAGGCTTGCACCCCCAAAAACTGCACCGTCAAAACTTGGATCCAGCGAGGAGAATACCGAGCGATCAACCCAATCGGGATCCCTAAAGCCACCAATAACAAAATGCCAAACGGCGAGCGCACCCAGATCAAGGCGGATCCCACCAGCGCCACACTGAGGATCCACAAAGACCATTGGGTGGTTTTCAGTCGTTGGCCTGCCAGGATTAGTAATCCCCCCGCAATTGGAGGCCCCATCGGCCCGCCCGCTGCCACCAAAGCCCGCCCCAGGGGGCCGAGAAACAGGGATCCCCGATGCACCGCAAACCCAGAGCCATTGGGAAAGATCTCGAGCCGCAGAAAATCTCCCCCCAGCGCCATTGCCGTCAGCCCGTGGCCCATCTCGTGGAACCATGTGGCCAACAGGCTAAAGGGATATAGCACCCGATCACCCCAGCTAAACTGCCACAACACCACCGTTACCACTGCCGCTCCCACCAGCCAGAAGGGGCCAAAGTGGTCGTTGGCGTCTTGAATCGGGGACTGGGGTTCAGGGCTATTCAACTCCTGATTGAGCCGCTCTAACTCATCCATCGGGATCCCTCGCTGATGATCTCTCCCAAACAATTACCCCCTACTGAAGA
>JBHJNR010000302.1:0-5279 GCA_050330615.1 Cyanophyceae cyanobacterium | reverse complement strand
ACGGCTACCGGGACGTTTCTCCTGAGTGACTTGCATGGTCAGCGGGATCCTTACTTATCTATGACGGGTTCGGTGCGAATATTCAGAATTACTAGCTTACCGCAATTGGCCAGGGGTGCCCGCATTACGCAGCGGATCCTGACCTTTCTCCTGACATGATCTCAGACTGTAACGGGCATCAGGCCAGAAGACATTAGGGATCCCTCAGCCTTTGATCTGCATCCAGCCAAACAATGTGTTAACCGAAACCTGAAAGCCTTGGGCAAATTCAGGCACTGCTATTGGTTGATCAGGGGTCTCTAGATCAAAGAAAGTGGGAGAGCTTTGGGCCGGATAGACCAGTACCGTTCGCTCACTGGGATCCACGAGCCAGCCCATCTGACAACCCGATTGTAGATCTGCCAAGATTTTGCGGGTCAGGTGAGTTTGGCTTTGGTCTGGCGACAGGATCTCAAGGATCCAATCGGGACAAAACCGGACATCATTGTCGATCTCTCCAGCCTCATCCAGGGGAATCCGATCCCAAGTGATGACTGCAATATCGGGCACGATGGAACGCCCCCCAAAGGTACAACGCAACTCAGGCAGAGCGATCCCAAGTTGAGTCGGTTCTAGCCTGCGATTTAGGGCTGTGGTCAGCTCTCCTTGCAGCAGGCTGTGTTTCCCTTGAGGAATCGGCTTGGATCGGATCTCCCCATCGAGATACTCACGGGCGGGCTTGCTCTCGGGCTGGGCGAGGAACTCCTCCAACGTGAGGGATGGGGCGGCAAAGCTGACCATTGACAGGGGATCCTCAGGGTTCCTTCAGTGGCTCAACTTTAGCGCAGCAGGCCCGTGGTGCCCGCATAGACCGCAGCGGATAGCAGCTGTCTGGCCATCGTAGTGTTGGTGTTTTCGACTTCGCTCGAATCCTTAGAATTAGAAACAGGACTTGAACTGGATTTGAAAGGTTGCCTTGTCTATAATTTCAAAATGACTCTCGTGTCTGGGAAGGTGCTCTATGATCTCCAAAGAATCGCAGCCGCAGGATGAGTTGCAGCGCCGTGAAGCAGAACTGAAGCAACGAGAGCAGTCCCTCCGTCTACGCGAGATAGAGAACGAGCTTCTACAACAACGAGATCCGGAAGTGGATGTCGTTGTGCAGACCGTGCGCCTCCGGCCACATCAGACAACTCTAAGCCGTTGGCGTCGCAAGGCATCTATTGGTATTAAATTGTTTGCCATCCTGGTTGTAGCCGTCGTCGGTATCAAACTGGGCACTTGGTTAGCGATTGGTGTAGTTCTTGGGGGTGTCGGTTGGCTGACTTACAAGGCTTTTTTTGCTGGAGATATTCAGGAGTGACCTCTGCTCTATCCCAGCAGGATCCCAAAGCATCGTCAGGATCCCGCTATCAATGTACTCACAAGTAAGCTTAATTTCCGGCTCCTGTAGAAGGGCTTCCAGAAACCAAGACCTATCTGCTGCCCTTAACGCAACAGGCCCGTGGTGCCCGCATAGACGGCAGCGGATCCCAGCTCATCCTCAATCCGTAGCAGTTGGTTGTATTTGGCAATCCGTTCGCTACGGCAGAGGGATCCCGTTTTGATCTGACCCGCTTGGGTGGCGACGGCCAAATCAGCGATGGTGGTGTCCTCAGTTTCGCCAGAGCGGTGGCTGATGATATTGCCAAAGCCCGCCTGAGCGGCCCGCTGAATCGCTTGCACCGTCTCGGTCAAGGTGCCGATCTGATTGAGCTTGATCAAGATGGCATTGGCCGCTTGCGTCTCGATACCCTTTTCCAGCCGGGTCAAGTTGGTGACAAATAGGTCATCCCCCACCAGCTGCACACGGGATCCCAGGTTGGTCTGCATCTGCTGCCAGCCACCCCAGTCATCCTCGCTCAGCCCATCCTCAATCGAGACAATCGGATAGCGGCTGATCAGGCCATCGTAGTAGGCGATCATGTCGCTGGCAGAACGCTGGCTACCCTCAAACTCATACTGGCCATCTTTGTAGATCTCGGTGGCCGCCACATCCAGAGCCAGGGCAATGTCCACCCCCGGTTTGTAGCCCGCCTGCTCGATCCCTTCGATTAGCAAATCCAGGGCGGCGGCATTGGAGTCCAGATCAGGAGCAAAGCCCCCCTCATCTCCCACGCTGGTGGCCAGACCTCGCTTGTGCAGGACTTTTTTGAGCACCGCAAACACCTCGGCCCCATAGCGCAACGCCTCCCGAAAGTTGGAGGCCCCCACCGGCACGATCATAAATTCTTGAATATCGACATTGTTGTCGGCATGGGCACCGCCATTCAGCACATTCATCAACGGAATGGGCAGCAGATTGCCAAAGGGCCCCCCCAGATAGCGGTAGAGGGGCAGATTTTGTGAGGCGGCAGCGGCTTTGGCCACGGCTAGAGAAACCCCCAAAATGGCATTGGCCCCCAGCTTTGATTTGTTGGCGGTGCCATCCAAGGCAATCATGGCCTGATCGATGCCCACCTGATCAAAGGCATCCTCGCCAATCAGCTCCGATTGGATCGCATCTTCGATATTTTGGACAGCCTGCAACACCCCTTTGCCGTCATACCGCTCGGGATCCTCGTCCCGCAGTTCGTGGGCCTCAAAGCTACCTGTTGAGGCTCCGCTGGGGACTTGGGCAATGCCGGTGGCTCCGTTGGCCAAGCCCACCAAAGCTTCCAGGGTGGGGCGACCGCGAGAGTCAAGAATTTCGTGAGCGGTAATCCAATCAATAGTAGTATCCACAGAAGTCCCTCAGACCTGAACTGACAACAGCCTAGTATGGGATCCGCCCAGATGGTCTGGTGTCCAGAAATCCTTAAGGCCGAAGGGCCAAGATCTGTGGATAAACGCTGGGATCCGGTGTAGCTGCCGCCAGTCCACAGATATGAGCGGCAAAGTGAGCGGCCCTGGCCAAGGTAACCCTGGGATCCCAGTCCTGCAATAAACCCCAGATCACTACGGAGCAAAAGGCATCCCCCGCCCCCACCGTATTGACCAGCTCCGGCACCGCCACGGGATCCTGATGAATGATCTGGCCAGGAGTCAGAAGCAAGGCTCCCTTGGCCCCCAACGTCACCACCAACAGCGACAGATTGAACCGGAGCTGGACAGCGCGGGCCTGTTGTTCCAGCGTATCGGGCGAGATCTGCTCTTCCACAACGCTGGCTAATTCATGATCATTGAGCTTGACCCAGGTGGCCTGCTCCAGACAGGTGATGATCCAGTCTTGATCCCACCAGGGATCCCGCAGGTTCAGATCCAGAAACGTGGGCACCTGGGTTTGCTGCCAGAGGGTTTGCAGTTGCTGCCGTGCCTCAGGGGTGCGGTGGGCCAGAGTGCCGTGATAGAGCAAACCAGGGGATCCCGTCGCCTCAATGGCCGCTAATGCCTGTGTAGCCTCAATAAAGTCATAGGCTTGATCGAGCACAATCTCGTAGCTGGGTTGTCCCTCCACCAGCGAGACTTTAACTTGTCCAGTGGGATGAATGGGATCCCGTTGGATCCCTGTCATTCTCAGCCCCCGCTGCTGCATGCGCTGGAGCACTTGCTCGCCCCACTGATCGGATCCCAGTCGCCCAATCAGGAGGGGATCCCCTCCAAAGCCTTTGAGATGGCTGGCCACATTAAACGGTGCGCCCCCCTGCACAGCGGAGCCATCCGGCAGGTGATCGAAGAGTTGTTCGCCCACGATGATCGGGGTGCTGGCCATCGGAATACAAGAAAGGGGAGCCCTATCACCAAACCAGAACTGGGGTCGTATTGCAATTGATCAGTCCCGTCAGATCATCCCTGAGGCCTTGAACTGTAATAATGACAAAATTCCTGGGTTCTAAACTAGGGATCCTTAAAGTTTTTTTTCAGCCCTGATCCATCAGGGTCCGGGTGACGAGATCTAGGGAAAGGTTAAGTCGCTGCGCGATCTGTTCTGCCGGCAACCCTAACTCTGCCAATACAGGCACAGCTTGAATTTTGCCCCGCTCTTCACCCACCTGGATCCCTTCTTCTCTCCCCCGTTCCATGCCGCGTTCCATGCCGCGTTCCATGCCGCGTTCCATGCCCCGTTCCATTGCCATGCGTTCCCAGGTACTCAGTAGTGGCATTTTTTCCTCCTGTTCGAAGTCATAAACTTGCTGCTGAAATCCTTCTTCCAATGCCTTGGGCAGCGTCATCATCCAATCTATCATCCGAAAAACTTGCACCACTTTCTCCCGACTCCAACCCCGCTCATACAATCGCCGCGTCAGGATCCATTTCCATTGTTTGCGGGCCAAGGGATCCCCAGTGCTGGATTTTGTCCGTAGATGAGCCATTACCAACGCTGCAATTGGACTATTACTGGCTTCCAAGTCTTGCCAACGGGATTGATAATCCAACAATTTCACCACTGGAAAGGTGAGCTTTATACCGGATCCCGCTGATTCATAGCCATAGCTTTGGGGTCGCCAATTTGCCCGCTCATCTCCTAAAATAGCCAAGCTCATCACCGGACTGCGATAGGCATCAAAAATGCGGTAGTGATAGACAAACATCCTCTCCGCAAACCCAGGATCCTCCTGACTTTGAACTTCAATATGCACCAACAAATAGAAGGGATCCCCAGAGCGGCTGAACACTTTGGCTAATTTGTCAGCAATATGTTTGCCCACATCGGCAGCGGGGATCAGTTGTTGCAGTTCTTTGTCGAGAAACTCAACCGGCAGGATCCAGTTAATCAAAGTGTGAACATCAGGAAAGAAAAACTCCAGCAAGGGTTCAAAGAAGACATCCAGGGCTTCTTTCCAGGCATCGTCAAAATGAGCAGGATCCATTGCTTTCTCTAAGCCACCATCACTCACCCTAAGACAGTCTGGGTCAAGCTGTTGATTCAGATACCAACGCCACCCAAAGCCAATTAGGGATCCCAAACCAGGGATCCCCGGATCCTGTCCGTCAAGAAGATAACATTCTATTGAATTGATTGCAGCTTATTCATCTGTTAGCTGTGACAGCTCTCACCCCCAACTGCTCTCCCAGAGGGCGTGGGGAGGAAAACTGTATTAGATAGTTACTGAATAGGCTGTAAGGCACTGGAGTAAGGTTGCATTGATCAAGGTCTTGCCTCTCTCAGCAGCAGCCTCATCCATTCTCTCAAGTTCCGGAGGAATACGTCTGTTCTACCGGTTGACATCCTCTCCCAGCAACCCTATCGGGTATGCAGGGAGATTCCTTGAGTCGCCCCAAAGATTTCCTGCTTCACAGCCAGCCAGCTAGACTGAGTGACCCCAGCCCCCGCCGCCTCG
>JBHJNR010000301.1:0-2061 GCA_050330615.1 Cyanophyceae cyanobacterium | reverse complement strand
CCGATGCCTTTAGGGGTACACATCAGCCCGAGCTGATAGTGGGAAATTACCTCTGAAGGGATCCCACGTTTAGAGAGCCAGTCGCGGGCTTCGATGGCATCGGGGGTTTGGCCGTTGAGCAGGAGACCAACGAACTTACCGACTTGCAGGGCTGTGTAGACCTGTTGGTGGTCATTGGGACTGGGCTTGTGCCCGTTGCTGTTAGTTGAGAAGGCTGGCTTGGGTTGGCCAATGGCAGAGCGGATCTCATCAACCGTGCATCCTGCATGACAAAGATAGGCTCCATCGGTGCCAGGAACAAGAGCCAAACTCCGCTGGCGGGGTCTGCGGCCTTTCTTGGCCTCGCAACTGGGGCAGTAGACTCGCCCATTGTGGAAATCAAGGTGCGCTCGGATATCAAACATGGCGGGATGAAGGGGTGAAGGTTGACTCTGCGATGCCCAACTGAAGCTGCATGTGCTGGGGAGGTTCTTTATCCGGCCAGACCTCCTGGAGCGGTAGTCCCAGCCGAGTGGCGATATGTTTCTCAATACGGTGTGAACGCTTACTGCCAGAAACCACCGCACTGACACACTGCTACGAGACCCCTAAGTCTCTTGCTATATCTGCCAGTGAAGACCCTACCAGTCGTAGTTCCGTCTTGATTTGCTCTCTATGCATGGGCTTGTTCCCCACAGCTTTGCTTCACTGTGTAGAGACTGTAGAGATTTTTCTCTACACTGGAGTAAATAACTTGCGGTTGACTAGTCAACTTGTTAGTATTGCTCATAGTTGAGTAAGTGTTTGCCTCGCCCTATCATAGGATAGTCTTGTTGAAACTGAACAGGGGGATCCACTGTGGGATCACGTCCGAGTACTGCTTCTTTGGTGCCTACGCTGGCGATGGCTCAGGCGGGTGACTCGCTGGCTTTGCGTTTGCGGCTGCTGGTGGGGCATGACTCGGTGCTGGGCTTTGCTCGCCGCATGGGATTGCGGGAGAGTTTGGTCAGAAAGTATTTGCTCGGCTCGAAGCCGGGGGCGGATAAGTTGCAGGTGATTGCGGAGAAGACGGGCTGTAGTGTGGATTGGCTGTTATTCGGCACGGGGGAGATGTATGCCAATCCTGAGATGGATCCCCGGCGCATGGAAGATGAGGAGCCGGTTGAGCTAGAGCGACCCGATTGGATTTATCTGCCTTTGTATGACATTGCGGCGGGGGCAGGCTACGGGACGTTTGTGGATGAGCCGGAAGAGGTGGTTGAGGAGGTGATTGGGTTCAGCCAACTGTGGATCCGACGGATGTTTTCCACCAGTCCTGAGGGATTAAGTCTGATCTATGTGCGGGGGGAGTCGATGGAGCCGACCTTGCGCTCGGGGGACATCATTCTGGTGGATACCAAGGTGAATGAACCCAGAGAGGGGATTTCTGTGTTGCGGCTGGATGGAACAGTGTTGGTGAAGCGGGTGATGTTGCGTCCGGGTAAACGGTTGGAGATTATCAGTGATAATCCGGCTTACAAGCCTTTCAAAGTAGATCTCAGGGATCCACCGGAGGATTTTGCGGTGCTGGGGAGGGTGCTCTGGTCGTTTCGTGAGCATTAGGGATCCAGTGGCTGATAGAGCAAGGATCTCGGGAGTGGCAAGTCATTGGACTGGAGAGGATTGAGATATCTTCGTGGGTAGCGAGATCATCTCTTGTCGCTTAATTCAGCCGTTGAATCGCTTGAATTGTGTGAGAGTAAGCAGAAAATGTAGGCTTTTGGTGAATCGCCAAACCTAATCGGAACTCTCAACTTGTACTAAATAACTGGCGAAAGAACTGTATTGGTAAGATCCTTTGTGTGGAATCTCCAATATTGAGTCTTGACGGCCTGGGGCATCTGTGCTTTAAATGAAATATACATATGAATATCAACCTTTAGATATTCGTCTCATACGTAGCATCTCTCTTCCTTAGATAGAGGTACAGCAATCCAGATTGAGTTATGAGCATTTCCAGTATTCGTGTAGCTTCGGGAAATCAAAGCACTGATGACTCAAGAACCACTCAAATAGGTTTCTCACACCCCGAAAAGTCTTGAG
>JBHJNR010000300.1:0-5741 GCA_050330615.1 Cyanophyceae cyanobacterium | reverse complement strand
TTTAACTTGACCTAAGAGCCTGTTTTGGCCAACAACCCTTAGTCAGAGGAGTTATACCCATGAATCCCAGCGGTAATCGAGTCAATCGGGATCCTGAAGACCTTAAAAGCTATATGGCTTCTTCCTTAGCATCGGGACAGAATGCGACTCCTGGCAAAGTCGCGCCAGGGAAAACAGTGCCCGGAGGATTGGAGGCTGAGGATCTCGAGATCTACGAGGTGCCATCCAGCATCAGCGAAGAAAATCGTCGGATCCGGGTGCATACCGTGGAAGGAACCGATATCAGAGGTTTCATTTACCTAGAAGGCACTACCTTTGAGCGCCGGGTCTCTACCGTAATGAATGATAATCGGGTTTTTATCTCCCTCACAGAGGCTGAGCTGTTTAGCAAAGGCCGACGGGTGAGCCGGACAGACTTCATCTGTGTCAACAAATCCTCCATTGCCTATGTGATGGAAGATGGCGATATTCCTCCCCATTACGGCACCTAACGACTCCTACGGCATACCCTTCTAGACTTCTAGACCCTTCTTAGAGGGGTAGGTTTGTCACGGTGACACGGCGGCTTTCTAGGGTCAATCCTCCCTGAGTAACAAACATGACGGAGATCCAATCGGCTCCTGGGTCGGTAGGGGCATCCGCTTGGCGAAAAATGCCTCCGGCTTGGAGGGGCTCCAGGGGAAAAGCTGAGGTATCGAGATAGAGCTGAGGGGAAACGGGCTCTTCGATCACGGTGCCCAACAGCAATGTGTTGCGGATGGGTTCCTGCACAATCGCCTCTAGACGATAGGTCGAGCCCGTGGCAACCCTTTCTGGTAGGCGCAAGGTCACAGCGGGGGGATTGTCTCCAGAGACCAGTGTGGTCGATTCCTCAAGCACCTCTTGCTGACTCAAAACGAGGGATCCCTCGGCATCAAGTCGGTAGCGATTGCGCAACAGCTGGGATCCCGTCAGCTGAAAGGATCCCCGTTCTGAGAGCTGCTCACCTGTGATGGTGATGGCAAAGGTGGCTACCAGTTCGGATCCCCGGTCTTCCCAGTCTTCTAATTGCCCGTCGTAGCGGAGGGTGTCGTAGTTGTCCCAGACACTGACCAGGGCGGCACGGGTTTCGTCTAGATCAAGACCATCCTGATGAACAAAATAAGGGCTATAGCTTTCTAAGACCCCTTCTAGATCTTGGGCATTGGCGGCGGTCAATTGCTGCTGTAGCCACCCGTTGAGAACGGATTCGGGATCCTCAACAGTCTGAGCCACCGCCAGAGATGCTACCCCCAGAGAGCTGCCGATGACGGCAGTCAGCCCCATCAACCCTGAGACCATGTGTTGGGGGAGAACTATCGAAAGAAGGGTGCGCATAAAACGAGGGCTAGGGGTTGATAGTCAGGATAATCGAGAGCTATTGGCCAAATTTGGCTTGGGCGCGCCTGACCACTTCAGGGGTGATCAGCTCAATCCCTTCTGCCATGGCCATTTGCTCGATGCTGCGCCGAGCTTGGTTACGGGCAAAGAAGGGGACTTGCTTGAGGATAGCTTGAGCTTCATCAGCCCAAGTGGGGGTTACCGCCGGGATCTTAGGGTGAGGATCCGACGGCGACTCCTCATTGGGAGAGGTAGGTTGACCGGTGTTTTCAGCCATGATGAGATAAACGGTTTTTTAGAAATGTGTGGATCTCAAACCCAGCTAGGACTCCTTGACGGAGATCTCTCTCTCAACCATTGGTCAGCTTAGACAAGGGGCTTAAGCCCCTTGTTTATGGTTGATAGATTCTCGCCGCCTGGGACTAGTAGCGGACTTGAGTATAGGCAGCCTCAGAAATAACGGGGATTTCAGCATAGTGGCCACGGGCATTTTGAACCCAGGCATAGATAGCAATCACCACAGTGCCCAAAAAGAGTGTGGTGCCAATGGTTTGACTCAGCAAGCCTAGATTGAGACCCAGCACCCCGATCAATTGCAGGACAATCTGCACCAAGAACTGGGCAATGGAGACCAGCAGGGCTTGCATACCGTTAAAGCGGATGAAGTGGGCCAACTTGTCGTTGCGAACCACCAAGAAGAACAGCAGCATGAAGCAGATCAAGCTGCCAAAGCCACCAAAGCCTGTCAGCAACTCGTACAGGGGTACAAGCGGACGAAATAGGATAAAGAGGGGAGGCAATGCGGTAAAGAGAGGCAGACCCAGCGGCAAGATTGACACCAAGGGTAGCAAGTAAGGCAGGGATCCCCAGACTCTATCAATGGGATCAACAGAACCACGCATGGTCATATCGGCAGTGAGTCTCCTTCGAGCGGTGTTCATATTCTAGCGGCAAGCTCCCACGCCCAACACCCATACCAATGTCCTGATGTCGGGCGTCCTGATGTTGGGCGTCCTGATGTTGGGCCATGGCAGGCCAGCTGGCTCAAGTTTGACGATACGCCCAGATTGATCGGTCGGCTTTGTTACCCCTGAATCAGGGGATCCTGACAAAATGTTCCGAATGAACTTTTGCATCCGGATCAGTTGGTAAAATGCACATCAATATTTGGCTGTAATGCTGCTGTCCTGTACAGCTGTTGCGCTGTCCGCTAGGCGTCGTCGTTAGGAGTTGTACCTGAAACTATGAATCGTCACTCTGTTCCTTTTGACCGCAGTGAGTCTCGCTCCTTTGTGTGGCAGGCTATCGGGGCTGTGGTTGGGTTTTTGAATGATCGCCTGTTGCCGGAGCAGTATCATCTCGATGCTGACAAGTTGCATCAGCGGTTTGAGGCGGTTTTGGCTTGGTGTCGCAGTTATCTGGCTGACCGGGATCCCGGTATTGTGCAGTATCGCGGGTTGCCTGTTGACCCTGAAACACTGATTGAGCCAGGGATCCCTGCGTCTGCTGAGGTGATGTATCGCGGGTGCCGTGTTCCCGTCGAGACTTTTGCCCCTGGCGTAGCTCGTCCTGCCGAGAAGGCTTATGTGCCCTGGTACCAGACCCGGATCAAGAGCTGGCGTTTGCGGTTAGGGTTTGCGGATGCAGATCTGATGCAGACAACACCTGTGATGCAGGCCAGCTATCGTGGACGTGATATCTAATCGAGTCTCCTCTAGCTATCGTTCTCTGAGGAAATCAGGATGAGGGGGAGCCAGGTGGTCTTCCCCTTTTTTGCTCAAATCCTGAAGGAAAGACGATAGGTTGATACAAAGTGGCCATCCGATCTTGAGAGTTTATGCAGCAGCACCATCCCATTCAGCCTGCTATTCAACTGATTGATGCTGCCACAGGATCCCAGTTGGGGGATCTGACGATGGAGGGCAGTCCTCATCCGGGATCCCGGCTGGAGTTTTTGGCGCAATCTTATCTGGTGCTGGAAAAGCGTCACACTTACCATCTGCGCAATGGCCGCTATCGGCTCCATCGGATCCGAGCCTATGTGCGGGAGCTATCGGCTTTAGAGGCTCATGCTGATGCCGGACAAATCATTGGGGATCCCACGTGTGGTTTTAATGCCCATTCACCCCTACTCAGGTGTGCGGTGAATCCTTTGGGGCCCTGTGAAGGCTGTGGGGAGTACAAGCCATTATAGGGGAGGTTTTTTGTCTCCCATCTTGTCGAATACTTTTCTGATGATGATGAATGCATCAGCCTCACTCCTAAGACTGTGCCAATTACTATTTGCTCCAGCATTGAGTTGGGTTGGTACCCCTACTTTAGGGGCAAGATGAATGAGTCCAGGATTATCTGGGTTGACCCAGACAGTATCCTTTTCGTTTCGAGAGAAACCTATATCAATCGGATCCTTTTTGCCAAGAACTTGATCTATTAAACCGAATTCAGGCCCAACGGTTAAGTGGACATGAATGGGAATATCTAGATCCTTGATCGACTTCTGAGCAATATGTTTACGAAGAGGCTCATTCATTCCTTCCATTTTGGCGGAGTGAAGATTGAGATCTCCCTCACTGTAGTAATCGCCCACAAGATCAAGAATCCCTCGATCATCCTGGATTAGTCGGGGAGTGCCACTGGCATCGGTGTCACCATCTTGCGTAGAACCCCAATCAATTTTAGCCATGTAAACTGCCCATTCTTGGATCCCTTTATCTCTTTGAACTGCTTCAGCATTATGGCTCTCATCTTTAGCGGATTCATAAAGAATCTGTGCCGCTAACATGCCATAAATTTCTTGCTGTTTGAGATCGTATCTTTTATTGTCTACTGCGTCAGGCATAACGGTCATATTGTCAATCAAGTCTTTCTCCATCGCACCAAAGAATGCTTTGGCTGCTTTTTCTGGATCACTATCTGGGATCTCTGAAAGTGAACTTGAAACTGCTGAAGAGACTCCAGCTCCCAATTTTTTTACAACATCTTTGGTGGCATCTTTTGCCATATCCCCAACAATCTTTCCAGCAGCATCAGCAGCAGCTTTAGCAGCAATTTCACTTAACATAGTGTTGTGATCAAGCCAATTTTTAGCTACTTTCGCCACTTTGGGGGCAATGGCCACACTAACTGCTCCACCAATTCCTCCTGTTGCTGCCACAAGAGCAACTTCTACCCCCGCTATCAGCAAGGAGTGCCAAACTGGAGGAGGATCCTCTTTTCCCGCAGTATCTTTTAATATTGCTGCGGCATATTTCTGACGTTCAAACATCTGTGTATATTGATTTTTTGCCAGATTTAGGTACTTGTCTGTCTCCCCTTCAATTTTGGCTTTATTTGCTTGATCCTCAGATTCTGTGGCAGTGGGCCCATCTCGTTGAATGCTCGAATCTCTTTGAACCAGATCCCCCCTTGACTGCTGCACCACATGGGTCAACTCATGGGCCAAAAGTTCTTGACCACTCCGGGATCCCGGTTCATAAGCGCCGGAACGAAAGAAAATATCGGATCCTGTGGTGAAGGCTTTGGCTTGAATGGATCGACTCATCTGATCTGCTTGTCCATCGGTATGAACTCGCACCCCACTAAAGTCAGACTTAAAGGCTTGTTCCAGGGATCCCTTGAGTGGTTTTGGCAGTGAGGATCCCCCCCCCCGTGACTGGCTAATGGAACCCTCTAGCCATGCAGAAGCTGGAAGTTGGCCTTCTCCCTGGCGCTGAATAGAGTGGCTTTGTGATGGGATCCTGGCAGCTTCTTGCCATACAGAATTAGAGATAAAATCTTTGCGTTGCAGGGATCCCTCGGGTTTCATCATCAACTCTTCTTCTTCAGGCATCCCCTCCCGTTGAATGGAACCCTCGGATTTCATTTGGAGTTCTTCTTCCTCGGGCATTTCCTCTCGTTGGATGGAACCCTCGGGTTTCATCATCAACTCTTCTTCCTCCGGCATCACCTCCCGTTGCAGGGATCCCTCAGGTTTCATCATCAATTCTTCTTCTTCGGGAAGTTCCTCTCGTTGCAGGGATCCCTCGGGTTTCATCATCAACTCTTCTTCCTCAGGCATCGCTTCCCGTTGGATAGGCGAGTTGATCTGATCCACCACCTGAGCAGCTACTTGATCCGCCTCTTGCTCATAGGGATCATTCGGTTCGCCAATGGTCAGCTTGGCCTGAATCAAAGGGGGCGGGGTGCTGTCTTTGGGGGATCCCCAGCCCCGCGTAGCAAAATCTGACGTGGGAGCAGCCTGTGGAGTCGGTTGAAAGTGAGTTGTCGGCTGATGTGTATGGGATCCCATCGGACTAACCTCATGTCTACAGATCGCTCTACCCCAGATTATCTGAGGAGCAAGGGCAGTCTCACCTAGACTTATGGCTGAGATCTGATGATAT
>JBHJNR010000299.1:0-2852 GCA_050330615.1 Cyanophyceae cyanobacterium | reverse complement strand
AGGGTTGACCGGATGAGCGGGGAAGCAGGTGGCACTGAGGCTGAGCCGGAGGGCATTGCCCTTGGGAATCTGGACACAGGTGGCTTGCAACGGGATTCGAATCACTCCACCTCTGGGCGGGGTATCGACTCGGATCATGCCCTGAGCCAGGTTGAACACCCCCTGTCCTCTTACCTCAGAGAGCACGGCACAGAGATCAAAACTGGGGACATCGGCGATACAGCGCACCTCTAGCAGGGGATCCCCGGCCAAATGCCAATCCTGCTCCAGGGGGGCTGTTGTGTAGGTGAGGACATCGGTGCGTCCATCTAAGCTGCTGCGGTCAAAGGATCCGGAGGGGGCGCTATTGTGTCCCCCCAATGAGGGCACCGGACGCCAGGGATCATGAATGAAGGTGTCGGCAGCAGTGGAGGCGGGGGGATCTACAACCAGGGATCCCTCGGCCTCTGACATGGCGGCTAACCCACTGGAGGCCAGATAGAGAGGCGTGGGATCTGGCGTGGGCCACTGGGGCAGCGTGATCCAGCCCTGGGATCCCATCTCAAACAGACGCACCGGATCGGTGGCAAAGCCCGCCAATGGCTGGCCCTTGAGCCAGTGGTCAAACCAGGCTATCTGCAAGTGATCCACGGGATTGAGCGCTTCGGGGCCAAAATCCACCGCCCCGACTTTGCGACTCCAGGGCAGATGACCCCACGGCCCCACCAGCAATCGTTGGGTCAGCGATCCTTGGGCCAGCGATCCTTGGGTTTGCCCACTGCGTTCCTGCATGGCTCGAAACAGCCGCAGGGTGCCCCGCAGATAGGGATCATACCAGCCGCCGATATGCAGCATGGGCAGCTCTGCCGTCTGAAGTAGATGGTGCGGGGAGAGCTGCCGCCAATAGTCGTGCTCGGGATCCGGGTGATCTAACCAATCAAAATAAAAGGACTGGGGAGCATACTGCTGCAACACCGCAGGCCGAGTTGGTATGGGATCCGTCAGGGGCAAGGAGCGGGAGGCCCGATAAAGGGCGGTATAGGACTCTTTGTCCCCTTTGAGGCGGGCGGTTTCGGTCTCGATTTGGATACCCCAGCCCAGCTTGTTGCCGAACATAAAGGAGCCATTCTCATAGGCCATGTCGCAGCAGAGGTCATAGGCCATCATGGCGGGGCAGAGCACCTTGAGGGCGGGTGGCTGGGCAGCGGCAGCATAGAGCTGAGTCATGCCCTGATAGGAGAAGCCATACATCCCCACCTCTCCGGTACTGTCTGGCAAGGCGGCGGCCCACTGCACGGTGTCGTAGCCATCGGTCACCTCGGTGGCAAAGGGATAGAAGGATCCCTCGGAGGTGCCGCGCCCCCGCACGTCTTGGATGACGACGATATAGCCCTGGGCTGCATACCAGGAGGGGTGAGCATAGACGACTGTTGAGGCAATAGCGCGGCCATAGGGTTGCCGCATCAGCAAGACCGGATAGGATCCCTCCGCCTCGGGGCGATAAATATCGGCATCCAACCGGATCCCATCACGGGTCAACATGGATGCTTGGGTTTTGCTGACCTGTGGAAAGAGTGAGGGTGACATGGTAAGGGATCCCCGTTCAATGATGCTGTAACAATATGATGATTCAGGCTAACAGGGTGCCGTCATCCGGCATCACATCCTGCCAGCGACCGGATCCCACCGCTTGATGGGCGGACTTGAGGTCAAAGGCTCCGGCGTAGAGAGCTTTGCCCACGATCACCCCCGTCACCCCCAGTGGCTCTAAGGCCAGCAACGATAACAGATCCGTCAGACTGCCAATGCCCCCTGAGGCAATCACCGGGATCCCGCTCACCTGAGCCACCGCCCGCAGTTGTTCCAGATTGGGGCCTTGCAGGGTGCCATCCCGCTGGATATCGGTGTAGATGATCGAGGCAGCGCCCAGTTGGGCCACCTGTTCCACCAAATCAGTAGCCCGGATGCGACTGGTTTCGATCCAGCCCCGCGTGGCCACCCAGCCTTCACGGGCATCGATGCCGACGATGATCTGGCCGGGGAACTGTTGGCAGAGTTGGGCCAGCAACTCCGGCTGCTCCACCGCCAGCGTGCCCACAATCACCTGACTGACGCCTGCACCCAAGAGGGACTCAGCCCCCGCCAACGAGCGGATCCCACCCCCCACCTGTACTGGGATCGAGAGCTGCTGGGCGATCTGCCGGATCACCGCATGATTAACGGGATCCCCGCTTTTGGCTCCATCTAGATCGACGAGGTGTAGCCGGGTTGCCCCCTGGTCGGCCCACTGCTGGGCTTGGGTGAGGGGATCGGAGCCGACGGTTTCTGCTTGGGCATAGTCCCCCTGATAGAGACGCACACACTGCCCCCCCAACAGATCAATCGCAGGAATGACATTCATACGCTTACTCAATCACAAGAGAAACTCTCGTTAGAGTAACGTACTGGAAGGATCCGTGTGATTGCTGTTGAAGA
Source organism: Cyanophyceae cyanobacterium (assembly GCA_050330615.1). Taxonomy (GTDB): domain Bacteria; phylum Cyanobacteriota; class Cyanobacteriia; order Thermostichales; family Thermostichaceae; genus JAAUUM01. The sequence goes on along the minus strand of JBHJNR010000299.1, from coordinate 398 downwards.
TGAGGTTACTCTCCAGGCGAGGCACCAAGCCTCTGATATCTGAAGGTGCCTTCGTCGGGATCCCTGTCATCAACTCAACCATTCCCCACCCTGAACACTTCTAAGGTACAAGCCGATGTTTGCTCCGGATCCCATCAAATTTGGCACCGATGGTTGGCGTGCTGTGATCGCCGATGCTTTTACTTTTGAGCGGGTGGCTCAGGTGGCCCAGGCTAGTGCCCGGATTTTGACCCGCACCTATCCCGGCCATGGGATCTTAATTGGCTATGACAACCGCTTTTTGTCCGAACACTTTGCCCAACGGGCGGCGGAAGCGGTGGCAGCACTCGGGATCCCTGTGAAACTGTCCACTGTGGCGGCACCGACTCCTGCCCTCAGTTGGGCGGCTCACCAGCAGG
>JBHJNR010000298.1:0-16576 GCA_050330615.1 Cyanophyceae cyanobacterium | reverse complement strand
GGGGTGTGTTTTGCCACCTCCGGCCCCGGTGCCACCAATCTGGTGACGGGCATCGCCACCGCCCACATGGATTCGGTGCCAATGGTGATTATTACCGGTCAGGTGCCCCGACCTCTGATTGGTACGGATGGTTTTCAGGAAACAGATATCTTTGGCATTACCCTGCCCATTGTGAAGCACTCTTATGTGGTCAGGGATCCCGGTGAGACAGCTCGGGTGATCGCGGAGGCGTTTCACATTGCCTCCACAGGGCGACCAGGACCAGTGTTGGTAGATATCCCCAAAGATGTTGGCTTTGAAGAGTTCGACTATATTCCCACCTCTGAGGTGAATCTGCCGGGTTACAAACCAACCGTGCGGGGTAATCCACGCCAGATCCATGCGGCGGCTAAGCTGTTACAGGTGGCCCGTCAACCCCTGCTCTATGTGGGCGGTGGGGCGGTGATATCGGGGGCCCATCCCGAGCTGAAGCAGTTGGCAGAACGCTATCGGATCCCGGTCACCACTACCCTGATGGGCAAGGGCAGCTTTGACGAGAACCATAATTTGTCCTTGGGCATGTTGGGGATGCACGGCACCGCCTATGCCAACTTTGCGGTGACAGAATGTGATCTACTGATTGCGGTGGGAGCCCGTTTTGACGATCGGGTGACCGGCAAGCTAGAGGAATTTGCCAAGCACGCCAGCGTCATTCATATCGATATTGACCCGGCTGAGGTGGGCAAAAATCGTATCGCTACAGTTCCGATTGTGGGGGATGTGCGGTCGGTATTGCATGACCTGTTATTGCAGCTCGATAAGCTCCCCCCCCTAAGTGACCAGACCTCGACCTGGTTAGATCGGATCCACCGTTGGAAGCGTGACTATCCCTTGGTGGTGCCCACCTATGAGGGAGTGCTCTCTCCACAGCAGGTGATCGATGGCTTCCGTCGTCATGCCCCTCATGCCTACTACACCACCGATGTGGGCCAGCATCAGATGTGGGCAGCTCAATTCTTGCGGAATGGACCCCGCCAGTGGATCTCCAGTGCAGGGTTGGGCACGATGGGCTATGGTTTTCCGGCGGCAATGGGGGCCAAGGTGGCTCTTCCCCATGAACAGGTGGTCTGTATCAGCGGTGATGCTAGCTTCCAGATGAACTTGCAGGAGCTAGGCACGGTGGCTCAGTACGGCATTGGCACCAAGGTGGCCATTATCAATAATGGCTGGCAAGGAATGGTGCGGCAGTGGCAGGAGGCCTTCCATGGGGAGCGCTACTCCCACTCCGATATGCAGCCGGGGATGCCAGATTTTGTCAAGCTGGCGGAGGCTTTTGGGGTGAAAGGGCTGCAAATCACCCATCCCGATCAGCTGGATGATGCCATTCAGGAGATCCTCCAGCACGAAGGCCCTGTATTGGCGGACTTTGTGGTCAAGCGGGATGAGAACTGCTATCCGATGGTGCCATCCGGCAAGGCCAATTATCAGATGATCGGGATCCCAGATCGCAAGCTGGAGCTGGCGGTGGAGCTGATCTATTGCCCCCATTGTGGCGCTAAGAGTCCCTCTTCCCATGCCTTTTGCTCGGAGTGCGGCACCAAACTCTAGCAACTAACCTCTAGTGGTGATTGGTGAAGTGGTGATTGGTGATTCTGCCATGTGTGGTGGGAGGCCTTGGAGTGGTGATGGTCAGCCATACTCAGGCCCAGATGACCAGATGGCAGACTGGAGACAGGATTGGTACGGACAATAGAAGAGTTTGTTGAGGATGCAATAGTTAAACTGCAATCGTAAACACGTGAACAGGCTCTATCTGCTATGCCAGTTTTCAGTTTGAATCACACTCTATGGCACAGATCGGGGCTAGCACTGGCCCTAGGGTGCTTGAGCCTCGCCAGCATTGGGATCCCAGTGGCAGCTCAGAATCGCCCTGATGTCAACGATGCCACCAGTGGATCCCAGACGCCGACCCTATTTCAGGGTGGCAACTTCAATTTTACGGATCTGATGCAGTTGACCAACCAGCTGCAAAATCCAAGGCCTGATGGGTTTAATGGGGGATCCTCCATTGATGAGGCTGTCGAAGAGTTTCGCTCGCACCGAGAGCCTATTCGGATCCGGACAGTTCCCGCTGACGAGGAGGCTACTGAGAGTGACGAGATGGATGAGGTTGAGGAGGAAGGAGCGGCAGAGGCTGAGGCTACTACCGATAAACTGATCCCAGATTAACTTTTGTCAAACTGAGAGAATTGCCCATAGACGAGAGGCCAGAAAGCCTTGCTGTGCCTAGGATTTGCACTTGCATGCATTTTATTCATGCTGAGGATGCATGGTAGTTTTTGAATCTTGGAATCCCCGTCGGTATCGTAAGGATGTTGGGTTAACGAAGTCCCCAAGGAGATTCCAAATGTTGCTTAAAGTTGATACCTACAATCTTTCTCGCGTTAATCCTAGCCATGGTTGGCTAGAGCAGGCATGGCAAACTGTCAGCCATGGTCTGCAGCAGTTTGCTCAGTCAGTAACCCAACCTAACGAGTTACGCATTCGCGTTCGGCAGACTCGCGATGGCAGAACCCTGTGGAGTGCTTACGATCCTGATAATGGCCGCTCAGCCTCCTTCTCCAGCGAAGAAGATCTGATGACCTGGCTCGATGATCGCTACCACAACAGCTCTGATTCTTACATGGATCTGTCACAGAAACTGGCTCTGACCTATCCACTAGCTACGTTCCACTAGACCGACCTTGATCCAGAGTCATAATCGGGTTTGGGGATCCCTTTCCCATTCTCTAGTTAAGCAATTGAGACAAGACAAGAAACAGGCACCCAGTGAGTGGTTCAATGGCCCCTCTAAGGGGCCTGTTTCTGTTTTGGGATCTTTGGCTTTGGCTGAATTTCCCTATCATTACCCCGGACGTCGCTGCACAAAGGTGGGCAATTCTACCAGTCGACCTGGACGATTAACCATTAAGGGGGTAGGCCGACGACGGAGCCAGGCTTGTGCTTTTTGAGGCCGAGCTGCTTTGTCTGCCTCATCATCTCCTAAGGCAAGGGGTGGGATCCCGTGAGTGGGTTTCTCGGATAGAGGAGCAACCTCAGTCGAGAACAGCTCTACCAGGGTAGGGTCGCTATTTTCGGGTTGGGGGAGAGTTTCTTCTGCCATGAGAGCTGTCAGAGGGGTTGGCAATTGCGCCACCCGAGGCAGGGCATCGAGAGCCTCTTCCTGTTCTTGGTCATGATCTGACAGTTCGGGTGCCGAGAATGGCTCCTCTGTCCAGACTGTGGATTGAGCTGATTGGCTAGCAAAGTGGGCCAACTGTTGCTCCAGTTGAGCTCGAACCCGCTCAAGGATGGCCACTTCTTTTTCTTGGGTCTGGGCATAGGCATGAGCCTGCACACACTCAGTCTTGAGCATCTCCAATTGGCTCTGGAGCTTATCCAGTTGCTTTTGGCTAACCAAATAATGCGCCTCTGCCAGCTCTAGCCGACGTTTGACCTCTTGCCATTGCACCACTGTAGGTCGTTGTTCTAGGTCTTCCATTAGCTTGGTGTTTTCTGCTTGCAGCTGGGCTAGCTGATCTTGGAAACCTGTCACAACAGAGGGATCCAATTGTTCTGCCTGTGTTTGATGCAGCTGGCGAGCCAGATTTTCTCGTTGTTGCTCCAAAGTCTCCACACGGGATTGCATCATCGCCTGCATCTCAGCTTGGCTGACTTGAGCTTGTTGACGCTCTGTCTCTACCCCAACCTTCAGAGCATCCAGTTCTCCTTTGACCAAACTGTACTGCTGTTGCAGCCGTTCGCCATGCTCCAAATGCTGCTGAGATTGCTGCTGCCAATGACTGAGTTGATCGCGGGTTTGGATCAGCTCGGCATGGATCTGTTCTTGGCAGGACTGGGAGGTACTCAGCTGTGTTTGCAATGCCTGGATCTGGGACTGCAAAGGCTCAAAAGAGTCTGGTTCGGCAGTTTTTGCTTGCAGAGTTTGGGTGAGTTGTTCGATGGTTGCTTCAGCCTGTTGTAGTTGGGCCGTGACCTGTAACCGCTGCTGATCCAACTGCTCGAACTGCTGCAATCGCTCCTCTAGCTCAGCGATGGTCTGATCTCGCTGGGCCAACACCTCAGCAGAGGGGCGCTGCCGGAGTTGGTTCAGTTCTGTCTCAAGCCTGGACTGTATCTGATGCCAACGCTCTTGGAGAGATTCTGCTGCTTGAATTTGCTGCCGCAATTGGCTGAGCTCCGCCGCCGATGAGACAGGGGTTCCGGTGGAGCGATGGGCTAGTTCTTTGATCAGGGCATCTCGTTCCGCCCGGACATTTGCCAACTGCTTCTGGATGCGCTCCATCTGCTCTTGCCGCCCGGAGGTCTGGGCATCGGCTGAGGAGGTCTGCTGTTGGAGGTGGGTCAATTCTGACTGAGTTGCTGCCAGCTGGGATCCCAAGGATTTGATCTGCTCTTGGGCAGCGGCAGCCTCCTGCTGAACGTGAGGCAACTGAGTGGCATAGCCAGCCAACTGCTGCGCCTGATCTTTTAGCACCTTAAACTGCTGCTGGAGCTGATAATGGTGGCTGGGATCGATCCGACGACTGAGCTCAGTCTTGAGGGTTTCAATCTCCGTTTGACTGGTGGCCAGCTGCTGCTTCAAGATCTGAAGATGGTCAAGGGTGGGCCGTCGTTCCAGTTCCCAAACCTGTTTTTGCAAGTCTTCAATATGCTGGGCTTGCTGCTGGTAGTCCGGTTGCTGTGGCCCTTGTGCCAGTACGGCCTGCTCTTGCTGACAGAGGCTCAGTTCGTGGGTGCGTTCCTCCAATCGGGTACGAATCTCAAACAGCTGGGTTTCCAACCGATGCGTACATTCAATCTGTTCTAAGGAGAGGGCTTCTGCCTCCGTCAATGAACGCTCTAGGCTGCGAATACGGGATTTGAGAATTGACAGTTGCTCGTCGGGGGTAGGCATAGCAGTGACAAACCCTACCTGGTTTGCTGAGAGGATCTTGAAGTTGCGGATACTGTAACAGATCCCCAAGGGCTTTGCACTAAATGTGGTTCTGTTAAGCTCACTTGACCCATCCAACACACCACTGCTAGGGCGAATGAATGTCAGGGATCCTATGTTGTATCGGCACTCTATACTGAACTGGCAATACCTTCTGTTGTGCACCGATGATGTCCTACCTTGCCCGTCCCTTATCCCAACTTCCTCTGCCCAAGCAATGGGGACTAGGAGTGTTGATCGGCATTGGTCTCCTTTTGCCCGGATGTGGAGAGAGTCTGGATAGCTCAGTTAGCCCTAATCCTCCCCTGATCACCAACCTGATCTTTCCCGATACGATGGCATCAGGCAGTCCTTATCCTGTCACGCTGTCCTATGTGGTGCCCGATGGGATCCCAGAGACTCCTGCAGTGCAGTTGGCCTGGAGTCTAGGGGGAGGATTGCCGTTGGTGGTGGAATCCCTGACCGCCGCAGCGATTGGGTGTGTATCGGGACAGACCACCTGTAGCACCACCTTCAATGTGTCTCAGCCTCCCCCGCTACTGAGCAGCCAAAACAGCTATACCGTCACCGTCAGCGTGTTTGATCGCTTAGGTCAAAGTATCTCTCTGCCCCAGTCGGTCTTTCTAGAGAATTAGACGCGAGAGAATTAGACGCGAGAGAATTAGACGAATAAAAGGGACGGAGAGCATCTGCTAAACCAACCCCAGGATCCCTTGCAAGAAGGGCGGCATGGGCAGCACAATCAGAGCCAGCATGGTGAAAATCACCAGCCCCATCAGATCACGGACTTCGTTCAGCTCCGTCACATCATTGAGAGCGGGTTCGTCCGCACTGGAGACAAAGAATAGCAGCAAGGCCCAAATCCATAGCCAAGGCTGAACAGTCAATGCCAACAGCAACACCAGAAGACGGGCAATCCGGCCCACATTAGCTCCTGTTTGTTGGCCATAGACCGCATGGGCAATGTGGCCCCCATCCAATTGTCCAATTGGCATCAGGTTGAGACTGATCACCACCAACCCCAGCCAAGCGGCAAAGGCCATTGGATGCAAGTCGATAAACTGTCCGGGCTGCAAGTTGGCTCCCATCGCCACCTTGGCCAGGATCCCTAGCATGACCGAGAGAGTGGGATCCACCTGTTGAAAGCTCATCAACGGCGGTTGGGTGGGATCGGGCACGGGTGCCGCCACCGCCACCGAAAGGCCCAATCCGATCAACAACAACAGTACTGCTCCTATACTTCCAGCCACTGGCCCCGCAATGCTGAGGTCAAAGAGTACCTTGCGATTGGGCACCGGCCCCTTGAGGCGAACAAAGGCTCCAAAGGTGCCGAGCGCAAAGGGTACAGGGATGAAATAGGGCCAAGATGCCGGCATCTGATGTCGTCGGGCCGCTCCATACCGAGCCAGTTCATGACAGCCCAGGATCCCTAACAGCGTCAAGGCATAGGGGATCCCAGCCATCAGGACATCGGGGTGAAGGATCAAGCTCACTGGCAACACCGCATCCAAAGGGATCCCGTTTGCTGCCGCCCCGGCACTGAGGGTGGTGTAGAGTGTGACCAAAAACAGGACGCCGCTTAAGAGGGGCGAGTCTTTGACTTGGCTGGGGCGGCGGGCGGCTGGATTGGGCACCAAGGCAAAAAAGGGTTTGCCAGCAAATCCCTCTTGCAACACCACCAAAAAGCGACCGCCAAACGTCCGATCCACGTTGATCCGCACCCGCTCATAGGCTTCTGAGGGATCCGAGCGCAAATTACCCCGACAGATGATTGCCTGGGGGCGATACTCAACGTTTTGGAGATAAAACTGCGTCCAGGGAAAGCAACTTTGCAGCTCAGCGCGGGGCACCTCTGAGATCGGGGTATGGGCAAGAACGGCCGCGATCACATCAGCTTCCACCGGCGAGGAGGATCCTCCCCTTGGGTTATTCTGAGCAGCTACTGGGTCAGCGGGCAAAGGAGCGGGATCCCCGTCTGGATCGGCAGTCTTCACCGAGTCATTCGTCCCTCCCTCTGAACGCAGAGCCGGCGGCTGATCGTCCTCATCTGTTCTGGCACTGGGAGAAGCTGCCTGGTCAGATAAAGACTGATCAGAAACAGAAGAACCTGGTTTACAAAACTTGCTCATGGAATGCCGCAAAAGGATCAAAAACAGAAGGCACGATCAGGGTGAGTCATGCTCTAGGCTAACGACTTTGGGCAAGAAAAGCCCAGCCCTAAAGCCCGGCCCTCAAACCCTATTTCCAAACCCAATCCAGGAGGTGATGGGCCATTTCTGCCTTGGTACACAACGGGATCCCTTGTTCTGAGCCATCCGCCCCGATCAAAATAGCCTCGTTGGTGGTGCTGCCAAATCCCCGCTGGGGCTGATCGATGGGGTTGAGCACAATCGCATCCAAGTGTTTGGTTTTGAGCTTGGCCTGCGCCAGAGCAACGGGATCCCGGCTAGCATCTGCAAAAGTCAGGGGCACAAAGGTTTGGGCCGCAAACCCCAGCACCCTTTGATGAGACTGCTTCTGACCCGCCAATCCTGCCACAATATCGGGCACAGGTTCCAACTCCAACTGTTGGGGCAGATCCTTTTTGGCTAACTTGCCTTTCTGAGGCTCTAGCGGACGCACATCCCCCACCGCCGCCGCCATCAGTAAGATGTCACAGCGGGGAAACTCCTGTTCCAAGGCCATCTGCATCTGGGCAGAGGTCACCACAGGGATCCGAGTGATGGGGTAATCGTCCAGCCCCATCGGTTCAAATCCCATCTCCCCATGCACCCACGTTACCGCCGCCCCCCGCCAGACTGCGGCTTGAGCCAAGGCCCAGCCCATCCGACCGGAGGAGGGGTTGCCAATAAATCGCACCTGATCGATGGGATCCCTGGTGCCGCCACCACTGATCAATACCCGCTGATCGCGCCCATCTCGGGATCCCTGGGTCCAGAGCATCGCCATCAAGGCCGAGGCCAACATCTCGGGTTCCGCCATCCGCCCTGGTCCCACCACATCACAGGCCAGTCGCCCCTCTCCTGGCATCAAGCCCCAAAAGCGGGGATCCTCTTGGATCTGCCGCCAATTGCGTTGTACCGCCATCGCCCGCCACATATCGCTATTCATGGCAGGGGCCAGCAGTACCGGACAAGTGGAGGCCAAGATCACATTTGTGAGCAAATTATCCGCCAGGCCCCCCGCTAGTTTCCCCAATGTGTGGGCACTGAGGGGGGCGATCAGGATTGCGTCTGCCCATTCCCCCAGCTCGATGTGCAGCGGTCGCCCCTGGCTAGACTGCCAAAAGTCAGCATCGCTATAGGCTTTGTGGCGGGCCAGGGTGGCAAAGGTCAGCGGTGAAACAAAAGACTGAGCGGATCCTGTTAGCATCACCCGCACCTCAGCCCCCTGTTGGGCCAGCATCGAGACCAATCCGGCTACTTTATAAGCAGCGATACCCCCACAGATGCCCACTACAATGCGACGACGATGCCAGAAACTGGAGGGGATACTGGAGGGGCTGATGAGATTCATCGGAATTTTTGAGAGGTAAATAAGAGGTAGATGCCAGATGAGCAGCCAAGACAGGACAGGATGCAGAGGGTCTTGTAGCCACAGGGTACCCTAGGAAAGGGATCCCAGGCTTTGGGACTGGCTCTCCCTTCATGGCTTTTCTTGTGCATGCTTGTTATTTCACACTTGAGTGTCCTGTGAATGAACCCCCTTCCAACTTTAACGGTGACTTCAACTCTGGCCTCACCAGCCCGATGAAGTCTGAGCAGGCTGATTCTCTCCGGTTATGGGAGAGCTTCTATGAAAATACGCTGGTCTGGTTGGGGCGGCCCCAAGAGGCCTATCGGCTGCTCAGTGAGGCAATGTTGCCCACCATGTCCACCTGGGTACGGGGCAATATGGATACCTATGGGTTTAACCACTGGGATCTCAGCGAGATTCGCACCTTTCTCTTTCCGGTGCTGACGGTCAACCGCGCCGACGGGGATACCGAAGCGGTGGTGGTGCCCAGTGAGGCGATGCTGTTGTGTGGCAGTGGCACCTACTACAATCCCTGCGACTTGGCGATCATGTTGTTTGTCCAACGGCCCGAAGAACCCATGAGCCAGCTATTGCAACGGATCCGCCATACGGAGGCTACCGTCATGCGGGGGCCAGATATGCGGATGCGTTCAGAACAGGTCAACCTGACCCCCAAAGGTCAGGACTATATCAATACCAAATATGTGGTGTGGCCATTTGACCTGAGGGATCCTGCACAAGATACCCTGATCAAGCAGGGCTTCTCACTGATCAAGCTCTCCCCTCAAGATGCCTCTCGGCCTTTTGCCACCTCAGGATCCCGTTAATTGGTCTTTTTGATTGGCCCTTTGATTGAAATGAGTGGGTGGCAAGCGCTGGCTGGATCAAGAGGATCCCGAGAGGGGCTGATTTCTATTTGGATGAACCGATGACTGATACCGCACTCCCCACCCTGATTCAACAGATGCTGCAACCGGGGTTTTATCCTCATCCGACGCAGGATCCGATTCAGTTGATTCAGACCCATATTTCCTATGTGTTTCTGACGGGGGATTATGCCTACAAGGTCAAAAAACCGATCAATTTTGGCTTCTTGGACTACAGTACCCTCGACAAGCGACAGCATTTTTGCCAAGAAGAACTACGGCTTAATCAACGGGGAGCCCCACAGATCTATCTAGACGTAGTGCCCGTTACCCAACAGGGAGATCAGAGCACGTTAGGGGGAGAGGGATCCCCTGTTGAGTATGTGCTCAAGATGCAGCAATTTGGCCAAACGGGCCTATTCAGCCGTCTCTTGGCGGAGGGATCCCTGACGGAGGAGATGATGGTGCGCTTGGGCCAGACGGTAGCGACCTATCATGCCAAGACCGAGAGCAACGACTACATTCGCAGTTTTGGCAAAGTGGATCAAGTGCGGCTGGCTTTTGATGAGAACTATGCCCAAAGCGAGGGCTATATCGGTCGAGCCCAGACCCAAGTCCAGTTTGATGAAACCAAAGCCTTCACAGACAGGTATTTTGAGACCCATGAAGATCGCTTTGTGGAGCGGATCCGCGCCTTCAAGATCCGGGAGTGTCATGGGGATCTGCATCTGGGCAATATCTGCCTTTGGCACGATCAACTGCTCTTGTTTGATTGCATCGAATTTAATGAGCCTTTCCGGTTTGTGGATTTGATGTACGACATCGCCTATGCCGTCATGGATCTGGATGTCAAACAACGGCCCGACTTAGCCAACGCTTATCTCAACGCTTATCTGGAGGCCACGGGTGACTGGGAAGGGCTAAAGGTTTTGCCTATTTACCTCAATCGCCAGTCCTATGTGCGGGCCAAAGTGACATCCTTTTTGCTGGATGACCCTGGGGCAAGTTCTCAGGCCAAGGCTGAAGCCAGCCAAAATGCAGCGGCCTATTACACTTTGGCTCACCGCTATACCCAGCCTCGCCAAGGCCGGATCACCCTGATGTCGGGCCTATCGGGATCCGGTAAAAGCACTGTCGCCCGCCATTGGGCTCGCCTCAGCAACGGCATCCATATTCGCTCCGATGCGGTGCGCAAACATCTGGCCGGGATCCCGCTTGCAGACCGAGGGGATGCAGCAATCTATAGCTCCGAGATGACGGCCCAAACCTATGAACGGCTGTCCACCTTGGGGCTGACCCTAGCTCAGGATGGCTATGGGGTGATTTTGGATGCCAAATATGACCAGGATGCCCTGCGCCGAAGGGTAATTGAGGCAGCTCAAGCAGCAGGGATCCCGATCCAAATCCTCCACTGCATCGCTCCTGAGCAGGAATTACGCACCCGTCTAGAACAGCGGGCCAGCGCGGGGCAAGACATTGCTGATGCGACGGCAGACTTGCTAGAAGCCCAAAAACAAAACTGGGATCCCTTTGGAGATCTGGCCAGCCTTGTCATCCCCATCCAGACGGTCGGGGATTGGAAAGCCCAATTGATGGATTTGCTCTGAGGGCATTGCTCTTGTCTGTCCTCAGTCCCCGGATCCAGTGCTTCAATTGCCCCTCGCTTCAATCGCCCCTCACTTCAATCGCCCCTCACTTCAATCGCTATGATCGAGGCAAGGATCACGGTGCTGACTCATGCAACAGCTTTTTCTGCCTGAAATCTCTAACGTGCCTCCGCTGACCAATGGAGATCATCTCAGCCGTGCTGAATTTGAGCGTCGCTACCACGCCATGCCCGCTCTCAAGAAGGCGGAATTGATTGAAGGAGTTGTCTATATGCCCTCCCCCTTACGCTTGCGGCAGCATGCTAAACCTCACGGACTGATCATGGCTTGGTTAGTGGGATATGCCGGATCTGTACCCAATGTGGAATGGGGCGACGCGCCCACCGTACGCCTCGATCAAGACAACGAGCCGCAACCCGATGCTATTTTGCGCCTGATCGAAAATGGATCCTCCCGGATCAGCGCCGATGACTATATCGAAGGTGCCCCAGAGCTGGTGGTCGAGATTGCCGCCAGCAGTGTCTCAATGGATATGCACAGTAAACTCAACGTTTACCGTCGCAACGGGGTGCAAGAGTATCTGGTCTGGAAAGTCACGGAGCAAGCGGTGAGTTGGTTCTCTCTGCAATCCGGGACTGATACGACCCTTCTGCCAGATGAGGAAGGGATCCTGAAGTCCCTCGTCTTTCCGGGCCTATGGCTGAATGTGCCTGCTTTGATTGAGGCACAGGTGACAGAGGTATTGGCGACCTTGCAGATGGGGATCCTGTCCTGACAAGCTCCTGATCTGATCGCAATGGGATCCCAATAGCAAAGGGATCCGCCATTTGTCCGCATCAATCTGCAAATCTTCAGAATCGAACCGATCAGGGATCCCTCAAGGTGCTAGAGTCTTACTGCTGGTCGGTTAGTCAGACCTTAGCAGGACTGCAAAACTGGAGCCAGACGGGATGCCAAATCCCAGTAAACTTGTGTAAAGCTCTCCCCGAGCTTTAGTCCCAAGCGTTACCAGTCCAAATGTTAGTTGAGTACCGATGGTTGCCACAGGTGCAGTTGGTAAAGTCAGTTTGACGTCAAGATTCGAGAACTTGATGGAGGCAGAGGCCTCTCTTCGAGAGCTGGAATCCGCTCATCTTGATGCCTCAACTCCTGATGTCATCTTGGAGACTCATTCCCCAGAATCTACCGATCCGGCAGCAACCGATCCAGTAGAAGGAGCATCCTCCTTCATCACTGACGACCCCAGTGCTCCTACACCGGAGTATGCCTATTTTCAACACTGGCTGGTCTTAACCACCGCTGGAGTCGGAGTGGTGTCTACCCTCGCTGTGGCATTGGCCTACTCCCCCGTGGTGGCTGGCAATTACCTCCTGGGGGTGATGGGAGGAGTTGTCTACCTGCGGATGCTGGGCCGGAGCGTGGCTCAATTGGGTAAAACCCAATCCAAATTGGGACTAAGCCGTTACGTCATTCTGATTGGCCTGATTGTATTGGCGGCCAAACTTCCCGCTCTGCAAGTCTTGCCCATCTTTTTTGGATTTCTCAGCTACAAAGTTACGTTGTTAATCCATCTGTTTCAAACTTTATTTCGTCCGTCTCGGTCTAGGAGATCCTGATGCTCGACTCGTTACTTGCTCCTTTGTCTCTGCCCTATCTGGCTAAATTAGAAGTCGGGGAGCACCTCTACTGGCATCTGGGCAATTTTTCCGTCCATGGTCAGGTATTGATGGCCAGTTGGATCGCCATTGGTCTGATCTTGGCCTTGGTGGTGGTCTGCACTCGCCAGATCCAGACGGTTCCCTCCGGGCCACAAAACCTGATGGAATACGCCTACGAGTTTGTGGCAGGCATCGCCAAAAGTCAGATGGGAGAGAAGTCCTATCGCCCCTGGGTGCCTTATGTGGGAACGCTCTTCCTCTTTATCTTTGTCTCCAACTGGATGGGTAACCTCTTTCCCTGGAAGCTGATCGAGCTACCCCATGGCGAATTGGCCTCCCCAACCAACGACATTAACACCACGGCTGGCCTGGCACTGTTGACCAGCATCGTCTATTTCTATGCTGGCATCAGCAAACGGGGCTTGGGCTACTTCAAGAAGTATATTGAACCCACTCCTATCTTGCTGCCCATTAATGTCCTTGAAGATTTGACCAAGCCCCTCTCCCTCAGCTTCCGTCTGTTCGGCAACATTTTGGCGGAAGAGCTGGTGATCGCGGTATTGGTCTTGCTGGTTCCCCTGTTCATTCCCGTGCCAGTGATGATTCTCTTCCTGTTCACGGGGGCCATTCAAGCGCTGATTTTCGCAACATTGTCAGCCGCTTATATTGGGGAAGCGATGGAAGGCCATGGAGGAGGAGAACATCACGATTAGGTTTGTCTTGATGCTCATCATTAAGCCCAGCTGTTTACGTGATAGATTGTCTTTTTTGTGGACTTTTCACCATTGTCTAGAATGCATCGTGAGTTCATTCTGAACATTTGATGCGGGACAGAAATAAAGATCAAACTTTTATTCATCTGTGCCCATTTTCTACGACAATTAGATTGCAACGTGTGTACTTTTCTCTCGAAATCAAGGAGATTCCTAATGGATCCGCTTACCTCTGCTGCTTCTGTTCTCGCCGCCGCTCTTGCCATTGGCTTGGGCTCCCTCGGCCCTGGCATCGGCCAAGGTAACGCCGCTGCGGCTGCGATGGAAGGTGTGGCTCGTCAGCCCGAAGCCGAAGACAAAATCCGGGGCAACCTGCTGGTGAGCTTGGCGTTTATGGAAGCTTTGACCATCTACGGTTTGGTGGTGGCCTTGGTGCTCTTGTTCGCCAACCCCTTCGCGTAACCCCTGACTCAGAGGCCTGATGGTGGGGTGGGCATGCCTGCCCCTACTAGCCTCCAGAGCTTATCAGCTGACTTCAAAACTGACTTCTTCAAGACTGACTCTACGCCCCGCACCCCCTAAAGAACACGATCATGCTTCATTGGACGCTGACGCTGGCTGCTGAAACCGCAGAGGCGGCTGAGAAAGGTGGCCTCTTTGATTTTGACGCCACCCTTCCCATCATTGCTATTCAGTTCATGCTGTTTGTGGCTGTCTTGAATGCTCTGTTTTACAAGCCCGTCTCAGCGGCCATTGATGGTCGAGCCGACTTTCTGCGTACTTCGTTGGCAGAAGCTCGTGAGCGCACCGAAAAGGCCGACCAACTGGCCAGACAGTACCAAGAGGAGATTGCTAAGGCTCGGGTGCAAGCCCAGCAGGCTATGGCGGAGGCAGAAGCCAGTGCAGCCAAGGTGCGGGCTGAGACCTTAGCTGTAGCCCAGGCAGAAGCCCAGGTCAAAATGAACGAGGCTCAAGCGGTGGTGGAAGCTGAGAAAGCCCAAGCCCTGCAAGTTCTAGAGCAGCGGGTAGAGGGTCTCAGTCAACAAATTATTGCCAAGCTCTTGAGCGTTGCGGCCTAGTTCGGGATCCCAAAGAATTGAATGGGGAAATATCAATGCTAAGTATGGACTGGATGCCCACCTGGGCGATTCATCTGGCGACAGAAGCCATTGCAGACCTAGAGGGGGCAGGCGTGGAGGAGATCGAAGAATCCTCCGACTTGATTGGGGCTATCCTCAACAGCAACCTGCTCAATATCATCATCATTTTGGCCCTGTTGATCTATTTGGGTCGCAAGGTGATTGGGGAGACGCTATCCACCCGGCGGAACGCCATTATTCAAGAATTAGAGAGTGCTGAGAAGCGTCAGCAAACAGCGATGGCAGCTCTCGCCGATCAACAGCAGAAGCTAGCCCAGGCTCAGCAAGAGGCGGAACGCATCAAGCAGCAGGCCAAAGTTAATGCCGAAAAGCTGCGGGCTGAGTTGATCGCCCAGGCGGATGCTGATGCCGAGCGACTCAAGGCCAATGCAGCCAAAGAAGTGGCAGCAGAGCAGGATCGGGTGATGGCAGAATTGCGGCGGCGGATCGTCCAGCAGGCTTTGGCCAAGGCTGAGGCGGACATTCCGGCCCGTCTCGATGACCAGCTTCAGCACCGGCTCGTGGACAATAGCGTTCAAATGATCAAGGGGTAACGGATATGGCGAATACGTTTGCACAAAAAATCGTCGATCCTTATGCAGAGGCCCTGCTGTCGATTGGACAAGATCTAAACCTCATCGATACCTTTGCCACTGATGTCCGCTTGGTTCTGGGATCCCTACAATCCACCCCAGAGTTAGGGGATTTCCTGTCCAGCCCCGTGGTGAAGGCTGATGCCAAGAAGACACTTCTAGAAACCACTTTTGGCGAACAGGTTCATCCGATCCTGCTCACCACCCTGCGAGTGCTGGGGGATCGACGGCGGATGATGTATGTCGAGGACGTTTGCCTGCGGTTTTTGGAATTGCAGCGTAAGCTTCAGCGGATTGCTTTAGCCGAGGTCACCTCAGCCGTGGAACTGTCTGACCAGCAGAAGCAAACCATCGCCGACCGAGTCAAGCAGTTGGGACAGGCTGACCACGTAGAGGTGGAAGCTCGCCTGGATCCCGACCTGATTGGTGGCGTGGTGATCAAGGTGGGATCCCAAGTGATCGACCTTAGCATTCGTGGCCAGTTGCGCAAGCTGGCTCTCCAGTTAGCCTAAGATTTCTAGCCTCACAACATTCCACTGATGATCCAATAATGTGATCCAATGGTTAAGTGAGCGTTTGCCCCTAGCGTTTTGCCCCCTAGCTTTTGAGAGGAACAGAGATGGCTACGATTCGCCCAGATGAGATCAGCAGCATTATCAAACAGCAGATCGAGCAGTACAACCAGGAGATGAAAGTCTCCAACGTGGGCACCGTCTTGCAAGTAGGGGATGGTATTGCCCGCGTCTATGGCTTGGACGGCGTCATGTCCAGTGAGTTGCTGGAATTTGAAGATGGTACCGTCGGGGTGGCGCTGAACCTGGAAGAAGACAATATCGGTGCTGTGCTGATTGGCTCTGGTCGCAATATCCAAGAGGGATCCAGCGTCAAGGCCACCGGTAAAATCGCCAGCATCCCGGTGGGTGACGAGCTGATCGGTCGAATTGTGGATCCCTTGTCCAACCCCATCGACGGCAAAGGGCCTCTCAACGCCAGCTCCAACCGTCTCATCGAATCTCCAGCCCCTGGCATCATCGACCGTCGCTCGGTTTATGAACCCTTGCAAACAGGCATTACCGCTATCGACTCCATGATCCCCATTGGACGGGGGCAGCGGGAACTGATCATCGGTGACCGCCAAACCGGCAAAACCACCGTTGCCATCGACACCATCCTCAACCAAAAGGGCGAAGACTGCATCTGCGTCTATGTGGCCATTGGTCAGAAACAGAGTACGGTCGCTCAGGTCTCTGAAGTCTTTGCCGCCAAAGGCGCTTTGGATTACACGATCATGGTGGTGGCGGGTGCTGACAGTCCAGCGCCGTTGCAGTGGTTGGCTCCCTATGCGGGTGCTGCTATTGCCGAGCATTTTATGTACAACGGCAAAGCCACTTTGGTGGTCTACGACGATCTTTCTAAGCAAGCGGTGGCCTACCGTCAAATGTCCCTGCTGCTACGTCGTCCCCCCGGTCGCGAAGCCTACCCTGGCGACGTGTTCTATCTCCACTCTCG
>JBHJNR010000297.1:0-2156 GCA_050330615.1 Cyanophyceae cyanobacterium | reverse complement strand
TGGGGCTGACTCAGGCGGTGCTGACGGGTGGCGTCTCCGCCAATCGAGATCTACGGCACCGGTTGGTCACAGCAGGAGCCAACCAAGGGATCCAAGTGGTGGTTCCCCCCATGCATTTGTGTACTGACAATGCTGCCATGATTGCCGCCGCTGGGGTGTTTCATTGGCAGCAGGGGGATCGCTCCCCTCTCACTATTACAGTCAAGTCTCGGTTGCCCTTAGAACAGATTTCATCCTTGTACGAAGCCAGTGACGCTGCAATGGCGATCCCCACATGACGGGGGGGATCCCATTTGTCACCTTATGGAAACCTTGTTTTGATTGGCTTTTGGGATCCCTGTGGATACTTGAAGCCATAGAGTACAGGACAAAAATATCTTAAAAAGATAGGTGATTAAGAGCTGGTTTGTGAAGAGAACCTAAAGGGAGCAACTCTAATCCTCCATTGGTTTTAGGGTGAGACTTGGTCAGTTCAAAGTCATTCTATGAGCCGTCTACTTGCCATTGCCCATCTCTAATGCAAACCCTTCTAAATCCTTTAATAGTGTGATTGCCGCAAAAACAGGTGGCATCAATAGCATCACCCCGAGCAAATTAAAGGTATGTAAGAAAATGATCAAGCAACTTCCAGAATTTATGTCCCAACACTATAGAAAGAATCCCACAGTAAAGACTAAATCCAACAATCAAAGAGAAAATCGTTTCTTCGGATAAAGATGAATGGAGATTATGATGACAAAGCATTGTCCACCAGCCGACTACCATGCCTACGCCAGCACCTGCTAGTCCACGGCATAAGGGAGGACTCATCGAGTAAACTTGCTTAGCTAGTTTCTTGAAACGCGTGAAAGCGGTACGATCTGAATCTTTTGGTTCATTAGGCATGGGATCCGTATCCTGAGATTGATAGCTTAATCATATCTGTTCGCCATTAGCCTGTTGGGGAAGTGGTTTAGGGCATCCAGCTGAGGTGATGGCAGAGAAGCTAAAATGTTTCCTTAACAAGGGGTGCCGACCTGAAAGTGATTGTAGCCCTCTGTCCCTATTTGCCTCCATAATCCCACGTGAAATCTACTTTGCCTAACTGTTGGGCGTCTTGACCCTCGGCCATGACCTATCTATTCTTTGGCCTTTTATTGTAAAAACCTGATGAATATTCTTGTGCTCAATGCCGGATCCAGTAGCCAAAAAAGCTGTCTCTATCAACTCCAGGGATCTCTGCTTCCCGATCATGCCCCTCAGCCCATTTGGTCGGGATCCATCGACTGGGGACGCCAAGCTGGTCAGGGAGAGTTGAAGGCTGAGGCGGGCGACCAAACAGTGCGAGAGACTATTTCAGCGGACAATCATGCCGAAGGGATCCCGGTGTTATTGCAGACCTTGATTGAGGGATCCACGCAGGTTCTCCAGAGCTTTGAGCAGATCGATATCATCGGCCATCGGGTGGTGCATGGGGGAGAAACTTATCAAGAGCCTGTGGTGATTACGGCAGCGGTCAAAGATGCGATTCAAGACCTGAGTGCTCTCGCTCCAGCCCACAACCCCGCCAATTTGGCCGGGATCCAAGTCTGCGAAGCAGTATTGCCCACCATCCCTCAAGTGGCTGTTTTTGATACTGCTTTTCATGCCCACATGCCCGCCGCCGCCACCACCTATCCGGGATCCTACGAATGGCTAGCCCAGGGACTGCGCCGCTATGGCTTTCATGGCCTCAGTCATGAGTATTGCAGCCATCGGATCCAACAGGTTTTGGCCGCGAGGAACCCGCAGCATGAGGCGGCTACCTTCCGCATTCTCACCTGTCACTTGGGCAATGGCTGCTCTCTGGCGGCGATTCGGGGCGACCACAGTGTTGACACCACGATGGGCTTGACCCCCCTCGAAGGTCTGATGATGGGATCCCGGTCGGGATCGATCGATCCGGGTCTGTTGATCCACCTGTTGAAGCAGGGAATGGAGGTGAAGGTGTTAGATCATCTGCTCAATCGAGACTCTGGGCTAAAAGGATTATCGGGTCTGTCCAGCGATATGCGGACGGTGATGGCTGCTGCTGAACAGGGGGATCCCCGCGCTCAGTTGGCCCTTGAGGTCTATCTCCATCGCCTGAGGAGAGAAATGGGGGGCATGATTGCCTCATTAGGCGGGTTGGATTGTCT
>JBHJNR010000296.1:0-5849 GCA_050330615.1 Cyanophyceae cyanobacterium | reverse complement strand
CATCCCGATGAGAACCAGCACCAGATCGAGCAGTTCCTATCGGCATACCCCGACTGGAGCCTAGACCGGGATCCCGTCCAAATTTGGCCCCACCACCAGGATCAAGATGGCTTCTTCCTAGCCAGACTGCGGCGAGGTTAATGCCCACTTTTCCAGCCCTTCCACCCATTCTCCTGATGTCCCCCACTAGCCCCGCCCGCGACGTAATCATTGACTGCGACCCAGGGGTGGATGACGCCATTGCCCTGCTTTTGGCCTTGGCCTCGCCCGAGCTGCGGATCTTGGGCATCACCACGGTGGCGGGCAATGTGCCCCTGGCTTTGACCCAACGCAATGCTCGTCAGATCTGTGAACTAGCGGGTCAAACCGGGATCCCAGTTTTTGCCGGTTGCGCTCGGCCCCTGGTGCGATCGCTGCTGACCACTGCCGAAGCGGTACATGGCAAAACTGGCTTAGAAGGGGTGATGTTGCCGGATCCTCAGATGCCTTTACAGGCCCAGCATGGGGTGGATTTCTTGGTGGAGACTTTGATGGGATCCCCTACCCCGATCACCATTGCCGCCACGGGCCCCCTGACCAACATCGCCATGGCGCTGGTCAAGCAACCCCGCATTGTCGAGAAGATTGCAGCCTTGGTGGTGATGGGTGGATCGGTAGGGCCAGGAAATGTGACGGCGGCAGCAGAGTTCAATGCCTATGTGGATCCCCATGCGGCCCATGTGGTCTTTGCCAGCGGCCTGCCCTTGACCATGTTTGGGCTCAATCTCACCCATCAAGTAGTGACCACCGCCCGTCGTCGCCAGCGGATTGAAGCCTTGGGATCCCGTGTGTCACAGGCGGTAGCAGCCCTGTTGGCCCGCTATGGTAGCCACGATAGCGACCAGTTTGGCTTGGCGGGGGGGCCGCTCCATGATCCCTGCGTGATCGGTTATCTCTTGCAACCGGATCTTTTCCAGCTGGAATCTGCCCAGGTGGAAGTCGAGATCGCCAGCCCGTTGACAATGGGGCAGACGGTGGTGGATCGACGGGATCCCCAGGGATCCCTGACTAAAGTGGCGATTCACGCAGATGCGGATGGATTCTTTGAGCTATTGACCGAGAGGCTCAGTCGCTATACGGACTAGCCCCGTTTACAGATCGCCCCCAGAGTCCAGTAGTGGCAAAGCCATTGACATCCTCCCCAATCCGCTTGCGCTGTAGGCCAAAGGCCGTTCTTGATTGGGGTCTCTCGGAGAAAACCGATGAGTAAGACATGAAAGGGCCTATATTCAAAAAACAATGTGAGAAAAGTACAGTCTGAACACCCTATCACCGGGATCCCATTGAGAAGCCCCCCTTCACAAGCTGGATAGGATGCCCCTACCGAATTGGGACACAGACCATGAGCAAACTGCACGACATTGCCACTGAAGAACAGCAAAAACAGCAAGATAAAGAACTTCGCCGGATCTACAACCTCTCTCAACGGGACTACTGGCTCGCCATCTTCTTGGGCCTCATCTTTCCCATTGGCGGCTATCTCTACACCCGTCGCGGGAAAGCATTTGCGCTCTTCTTCCTGTCCCTGACCCTCATCGCCATGTTTATCCCTGCGGATCCCGATGAAGACCTTTTCTCTCCTTCCATGCCCTTGGTTATCATCGCAGGAGCTGTAGCCGCAGCTGATAATGCCAATGCCATCCGCTGGGCTCGAGAACAGATTGCCGCCCAAAAACCTCCCCGTTCCTAGAGGGTTGAACCCACGTTTCCTCAGGATCCCGAGACGCTATGCTGCACTGGATCGTCCGAGAAACCACCTTCCCCTCACGCACCGCCCCGTTGACTGAGGAACTCCATCGGCAGGGATATCCTGTTCATGTCGTCACCTCCCATGACCGAGGTCTAGACCACCTCTACTCCCAACTCACCGACTACCTTCCCCCCGAAGTGATCACTTTTGTGGAATCCCTCAACATTGAGTGGGAGCCAGATTCCATCTATGTGGTAGATGTCTGCCATGCCGAAGGCCATCTGCATGTGATGGAACTAAACCCATTCAGTTGCAGCGACTACTATCGATGTCCGGTGGAACCTATTGTCAGCTGGGCTAACGCTATCGCTCACCAGCGGCTAGCCTGACCCCCCTCAACCGGGATCCCTTTACTTGGAAGCCCCCCTTCCGTCGAGTTCTACACTTGTAGGTCTCGATGCATACGCGATTGGAATGAAAGCCCAGCACTGACTCAATCAAAGGAGTTGTCAATGAGACTGAAATCTTGGGAATCCCCCCGCAGTCGTGGCCGCAATATCAACAGTAAGGCTGCCACCGCCAGGCTCAGACAGATGAAGAAGGCCCACAAACAATTAATCCAAACCCTCACTCGCTAGCCACTAGGTCAGGCTGGCTAAAGAACGGTCAGCCTGCAAATCCAACACCCCAAGAGCGATATTATACATATCATCAATGTTTTTGACCTGGAAACGTTGGCGGTGTGGTCACCATCCCAGCAGATATTCAAAGGAGAGCACATGTTCGAACAACCCAGAGTGCTCATCGTGGATGATGCCATGGTGATTCGGTCAATCATTCGTGACATCCTGGCCACCCAGTTTCCCCAGTTGGAGATTGTTGAGGTGGGGGATGCAAACAAGGCGGTCAAAGTCTTGAAAGCCAAGGACAATATTCGTTTTGTCTACTTAGATGTGGTGCTATCGGGCATTGATGGCATCAACCTGCTCCAACTGATGGCCCTCAATCCCGAATTGAAACGACCCACCTTAGTCATGTCTGGCAATGAGGCGTTATTGTGCCCAGCCGCGTCCCAGGCCGACAAGATTGGTACGATTACCTCCCCAAACCCTTTGATGGGGAGACCCTCCTCCAAAAAACCAAGCAGGTCACCACCCGCTACCGCAACAGTCGCAGAGCTGTGGCCTCCTAATCTCTGGGATCCAGCAACCGGCTCACCACCTGCTGCAACTCTGCTGCCAGTGGCGATGGCCGCCGCCGTCCCAAAATCTCCGCCAAACTTTGGTAGTACCACAGGGATCCCTGTTTTTGGCCTGCAAACCTCTCCCAGACCGCATCCCCCATCTGCCGCCAATCCCGCAAGATGGACTGGGCATTGTGCAACTTATCAGCATTGGAGACCAACAAGACCGAGTCATCCACGGTTTCCAGATGCTCAAGGTAGGCGGCTTTGCGTTCCTGCCAGCTCTCTTTGGCATCCCCCTTGGACGTATCCGCCTGGGTATCCGTACAGTCCAGGACAATCTCCAGTACCCGTGGGCCAAACCGTTGCACCAGTTGCTGCTCAACCTGGGCTCGGGGTTCACCCGTATTGCGGGGGCCATCCTCAATGCTGTCATGGAGCAGGGCCGCGATCGCTTCATCCTCATTGGCCCCATGCTCCAGGGCAATAGCCGCCACCGCCAACACATGACTGATATACGGGATCCCTGTCCCCTTGCGGGTTTGGCGAGCGTGCCAATGGTGGGCATAGAGCATCGCTTCATCAAACCGAGATGTCAATCGCACCGGCATTGTTCCTCCTATAAAGTCCTATAAAGAGAGAGCAGTTTCAAACGCTAAAGCCCCCAAAGCCTCCAGCAATTCCCCCGGCAGCGGCGGCACCGGATCCCAGCCGCCCAAGCACAGTTCCAGGCTGGGGGACAACTGGCGGATCTCAGAGATGGGATCCCGCTGAGTGTGAATCACCCCCACCAGGCGCAAATTGCCTCGGTCGCGGCAAAACTGATGCCATGCCTCGATGGCACTGGGATCCCGGCTGACCACCAAATAGTGGGAGCAGGCTTCCACGAGGGGAATCTTTTCCGGCTGCACCATGCCCCCCACATCCACTAGCACCAGCCGTTTTTGGCGGCGCAACTGGAGAATGGCTTGGGCATGAAAGCCAAAAAACTCTGGGGTGAGCTGACCGCGATGGGGCTGTTTGAGGGTTTCCCGCATCTGGAGTTGCTCCCGACCATTTCCCCGCAAGGGGACGGAAAGACAACTCAATTAATAGGGCTACAATGTGTAAGAACTCTCAAGGCCATACACATCTATGCGAACCAACATTGAGATTGATGACCAACTCATGCAATCAACACTAGAAGCCACTGGCCTCAAAACTAAGCGCGAGGTGGTAGAACTGGGTCTGCGTACCCTTCTCAAGCTCCATCAACAACAACAAATCCGCCAGTTTCGGGGCCAACTCCCCTGGCAAGGCGATCTAGAAACCATGAGAAACGACTCATGATCTTGGTAGATTCCAGCGTCTGGATCGACTACTTTCGGGGCACCATCACCCCCCAAACCAATCTCCTCGATACCCTCTTAACTCAAGACATTCTGGCCATAGGCGATCTCATCTTGGCCGAGGTCTTGCAAGGGTTTTCTCACCAAACAGACTTTGACCAAGCCCAGCAGCTTTTTGCTCCCCTGGTCACCCTCAACCTCGTGGGGGTAGATGTAGCCGTCCAATCCGCCCAAAACTTCCGCTTCTTACGCTCCAAAGGCATCACTGTCCGCAAAACAATAGATACCCTCATCGCCACCTATTGCATCGTCAATCGGCTCAGCCTCCTCTACAGCGACCGCGATTTTGACCCGTTCGTAGCCCATCTGGGTCTGCACTCAGTCCTCTCCTAAGCCGACTCACCAGCATCATCCTGTTGCAAAGCCCGCCGCGCCAGCTTCACATAGCTTTTCACCGTCTCATAGGGCATCTCCAAATCTTCTGCAATGTAGCGGATCCCCTCCCCAGCCTCACGCCGCGCCAAGATTGTGGCCCACAACACTGCCGTTTGCTCCGCTCGGGATCCCCCCTGCCGCACCCGCTGCTGCCGAAAACAGTCCGTCAACGTTAGGATCCGTTCCGCCATCTGTTCTTCAGCGCTGCTCACCTCAATGCTCTGAGCCAACCAACCCCACCGGGTCTGCCCCAGCCCAAATGTCGTCTTGTGCCCGGTGCCACAGTAGGGGGCAAAACGCACCAACGCATGGATCCCTTGTTTCACCTCAGGATCCAGTTTGCCCGCCAATCCCAACTGCACCCCCCCCACAAACCCCGTCAGGGATCCCTGGCGTCCCGCCGTTGTTTTCACCGACTCCAGGCGATGTCGCAAAATCACCACATGCCCATCCACCGCCTCCAAAAACCAATCACCATCCACCCCCAACCCCGAAAAATCATTCCACCGCCGCAAATAACTCTGAAACAGATTTCTCGGAATCGGCAACGGCAGATGATGCCCCCGATGGCGAAAACTGGTGGGCGAAACAAAACTCAAACTCAACGTCCCCGACTGGGGAACCTTGGCCAACTCTTCATACGTGGTCGCCGGTAAGGCCATCTCCCACCGCACAATCTGCAAGGGGGATCCCCGTAACTCCACCCAAGCGGGCAAATGCTCCACCCAGCGCCGCAGCCACTCCACCACCTCCCCCGTCAACCCCGTGATCTGCACCCGAAAGGTCTGCTGAGCAGGCACCACCTCCTGCCCCCCCTGTTCCCGCAGGGATCCCGTCAATCTGGACAACGTAAAAGCCTTCTCTGCCTCCCCATCATGCAGATAGGCCGACAAAGCCGGATCCGTCCGCCGCACCTGATCCAAAAACCACGCGTGTAACCCTTTGGCATAAGTAGGTGGGCTGGATTAAATGTAAAATAGGTTAACTCGTATAACTCATGCTGGGTAAGGGTTTTAGGATTTAGCAGCTTGCGACATCCTACAAATAATTAGTCCTTCCTACTTAGTGGGGATCCAACTGATAGCTCTCCAGAGCCCACACCACCAGCCGAATCCCCACCACTTCCGCCCCGGCTGGTCAGGGCTTCTCATCTCCCGTCGATATCAGTTGACAT